>NZ_JBFTSN010000516.1:0-4058 GCF_056400045.1 Paenibacillus sp. 01L418 | reverse complement strand
CGTGTATATCGGCTACTAGAAAAACCAATGATGGTCCTTTCAATTGAACCAAGTTTGCACTATTATTTCCCACTCTTAACAGCTCCTAAAATTTATAATTTATCCTAACTAATGTATCAAAAAGAAAATTCAATCATCACCCTCGCAAAATATCGGTTTTATGATTTAATAGATCCCTAAAAAGCTGCTTCTGCACGCTGCTAATGCATTCAATATCGATATCCTCCAATTTCGTAAAAACCAACTGCAGCGACTCATTATTGCTATCCGTATGCAGTAGATTCTTACCATCCTCAGCTAATTTACCTGTTAAATCTACCGCCACGTTGAAGATAAACATGACGAATACAACTTCATTGCCATCTGGATATCGATACTGCATATTGGGACCAGTGTAAATGGAATACAAATCATATTCATTTACTTGCAGCCCCGTTTCCTCCAGCACCTCTCTTATCATTGTTTCTTCAATTTTCTCTCCCGCTTCCATTCCGCCGCCAGGCAGACCMCAATCTCCGTAGTCTGATCTTCTCTGTAATAATATTCTTCCAGCTTCATCTTTAATAATGGCTCCGCCAGTGACGATAATTCTCTTATTCATAGGCTCACTCCCTTTTGGATTGAATCTTTAGCGCATTTGTTTCTTCCTCAATGCAACCAACGTCAATACGCTCAAACAACAGCTCTAAACCTTGAATTTTTTGGTTAGCAGCTACACTAATGAGCTCCCAGCTAGGCTCAGGAAGAGTCAGAAACCTTCTTATTTTCTCGCATGAGAAAGGAATAAACGGGCTCAACAATTGAGACAGATTCGCTATAATTTGCACGCAAGTGTTTATAGTAAAAGCACAAGCCTCTCGATTTTCTTTAATCTGAATCCATGGCTTTTGTTCATCAAAATATTTGTTTGCTCTGCGAATAGTAGCAAAAATTAACTCAATCGCTTCCTTTAGTCGTCCTTCTTCAATGCATGCACCTGACTCAACATATAAAGAAGCAATGGCTTTCATCCATTCCGCGTTCTGCTTGCTTTCAGGAACGTTTCCTTCAAAAGATTTATTTATAAACGCTAGCGTACGATTGACTAGATTGCCAAATGCACCAAGCAATTCTCCATTGTGACTATAAATAAATTCTCGCCAAGAGAAATCAGTATCCCGTTTCTCTGGACCGTTTGCGATCAGAAAATAACGAATAGAGTCTGGCTCATAGCGCTTCAAAATGTCCGGCACCCAAACCGCCCAATTATTGCTTGTCGAAAACTTTTTCCCTTCCAGCGTCATGTATTCACAAGAGATGATTCGATCAGGCAAATGATATTCCTCGGCACCAATCAGTACTGCCGGCCATATTAGTGTATGAAAAGGGATATTGTCTTTACCGTGTACATAATAAGCGGTTATTTCCTCATTTCCGTCCTTCCAGAAAGCCTCCCAGCTGCCGCCTGTTTCTGCAGCCCATTGCTTGCTTGCCGATAAATATCCGCTCACTGCTTCAATCCAGACGTAAATTTTTTTATCCTCGAACCCTGCAACCGGAACCTCCACGCCCCAATCTAAGTCCCTTGTCGCCGCTCGATCTTGAAGCCCCTCTGCAAKATATCTTTGCGTTAATTGTACTGCATTTTCTTTCCAACCTTTTGTTTTTTTTGCATACTTAGTCAATTCAGCTTGGAAGGAAGAGAGTGCAAGATAATAATGTTCCGTTGGCCGCTCAATTGGAGGATTCCCGCAAAGCTTGCATGTCTTGTCTGTCAGGTCGGCTGGGTCAAGCAAGGTTGAACAAAAATCACATTGATCGCCTCTCGCACGGTTACTGCAAACAGGGCAAATCCCTTCAACATATCGATCCGGCAAAAATCGTTGATCTGTTTCACAATACGTTTGTTGGATTGTTTTTTTATATAAATGTCCTTTTTCTAAAAGTGCCAAAAATAACTGTTGAACGACTTGGTGATGAAATGGCTGGTCTGTTCGAGTATACAAATCATACGTAAACCCAAGCTGTTTAAAACATTCGGCAAATTCCTGATGAAATCGATCTGCAATATCTCCCGGAGAAACACCCTCCTGAATCGCTTGCACCGCAACAGGCGTACCGTGGCAGTCACTTCCAGATACGTACAACACCTTATTTCCTTTTGCGCGGTAATAACGTGCCAACACATCCCCTGGCAATACACTCGCCAATCTTCCCAAATGCAATGAACCGTTCGCATAGGGCCAAGCACCGCCAATAAACACATTTGTCATCATAACTCCTCCTTTTTTTGACAAACAAAAAAGCCCTCATCCCAAAGGGACGAGAGCTGTGCTCACGCGGTACCACCCAATTTTATTAATGCCTCGCGACATTAACCTCTTCAGGTACGATGCTTATGCATGTATACCCTAGCACAGTAACGGGTGCGGGTTCCGGCGCAGCCTACAACCATATGAGGTTTCGATGCGCAGCTCAGAGACCATATTCCCAAAGTTATTCTTTACCCCTTTTCAGCAACCGGGGCTCTCTGTAAAAAGACATCGCCTTGGTACTCTTTCTCATCATAGCTTTTGTTAGAATATTCAATTTATTGGAATTATACTCAATATGATATTTCAAGTCAAGGTGATTATGTTACTGCCCACATCTCCTTATTCCTAACTCGCTTTATTGTATCTCCATCAAACTATCCGCGATTGCACATACCCACATTTTCGAAACCTCGAATGCCCTTACCTCATATTGGATGTTAATTCCGTTATCATCCGTTACCTTTTTTTTTAACGAGCATGATTTCTTCAAGCACCTTTTGCTTCAATCCCGCTGGCGGATGAATATGATTTGCCTTTTCCATCAACATGCGTTTCAACTCATCTGCACTATTAAACATGGATATCTCTCCTTCTCTTATCCCTTAGTTGTTTTAATGCGTAGTGTAGTCTGGATTTCACCGTTCCGACTGGAATTCGAACGATTTCTGCAACCTCTTCCTGTGTTAAATCATTTAAATAGTGCAGCACTACCACTTGCTTCAGCTTATATGAAAGACAATCCATATCATCCAATATGCTGTGGCTGGACAGCTTTTCTATCACAGAGTCAGAAAAATCATTTTCGAGTGTTTATGAGTAGTTATTAAGCTCATGTGCATGATTGCGAAATTGCCTCCACTTTTTTCGTTTGTAGGCTTGATGTTGTCTAATCGTGATACCGTAAAGCCAAGGCTGAAAAGGTCTCGTACCGTCAAAATTCCGAAGGCTCCTGTACAGTTCGACGTAAACGTCCTGAATAAGATCATCCACATCATTTTTGTTTTCGGTTAGCAAGAATAGGGTACGGTAAACCATATCAATGGTCTCGTTATAAATATCGGAAAACGCTTCTAGATTGCCTCCTAATACTTGCTCAATACGACGATTGATTTCTACAGGCAAAAGAACTCACCTCACATTGTGTAATATATGATATTGGTCGCTAAGTCCCGTTTCGTGCGGTAGATTAAAAAAAATTGGACTCCTGTATGTATAAAAAAAGGACGCCGCTTGGCATCCTCTCTGAATGTACGCTAAAGCGCATAACTATGCTGTCACGATACTAAACCTGCACACCAGTTAATTCGTACGCTTCAAATCCAAATGAAACGTTATGGGTACATTTAAGTTCTATTTTATGATCATAAAAGCGAACGAAATAGGTTATCACATACGGGGTTTCTTTGTAGATCAAAGTAAGAGATAGTTGGTTGCTGTCTATCCAACAAGCATTTGTAACCACTTCCTGATCATGTGTCTCCAAATCTTTCACAAAATGATCAATTGGATGGTTTATGGTGCTGAAGTTAAATGGATACGTCTTCACACTCTGTTCGCCAAAAAATAACTTAAACTGAAATTCGTTCCCACTTGCTGCAAAATGAAGCTCAGTGAGTCCTTGATTATTATCCATGAATGAAAAACGAAGATCATCTAAGCGAATAGGACTAGGCTCACTTAATGCTGGTATGAACGGATTAGCCATTTTCAAGAAATGCTGATCTAAATCTGTTTTTTGTTCACCATCTTCAAAGAGGATATCCG
>NZ_JBFTSN010000515.1:0-4069 GCF_056400045.1 Paenibacillus sp. 01L418 | reverse complement strand
GTACGAATAGTACTCAAAACTTAAATGAAGTGGATTATGGAAACAACGTCTATGTTGCAGCTGGTACAGGTGGTACGATTTTGTATTCTACTGATGCTGTTACATGGAATGCAGCAACATCCAATACGTCGAACCAGTTATTTTCTGTGAAATTTTTAAATGGTTCATTTTGGGCAGTTGGAGCATCCGGCATTATTTTGAAATCAAGTGATGGAAAGTCGTGGACATCCATTGCATCTGGAATTTCCAACGATTTGTACAACATCTCCTATGGAAACAGTAAGTATGTCTTAGGCGATGCAAACGGAAAAATTTATTATTCGGCCACTGGAAATCCATCAACATGGGGCGGAGGACAGCAGCTTAACAGTACATATTATAGTTCAATAAACTTTATAGGATTTTTAAATAATCATTTTTACGCTTTTGATTCCAGTCCAATACTTGCAAGCTACAGATCTTCAGATGCCATTACCTGGACAAGTACTCCTTTAGCTTGGCAGGCTTTTGCAGGTGCATATGGCAATGGCGTGTATGTTTTGTATAGCAATGCTAATACAGCTTTCACTTCTACGGATGGGGTGAGCTGGACTGAACGAACAACAAACTATGGAAACACGATGCAGGCTATTACATTTGGCAATGGAAAATTTGTTGCTGCAGGCAATAGCGGCTCTATCATGTATTCGCTTGATGGTATCGAATGGACAACGGTAACACCTAACATCACAGATGCGGTCTATAACAATGGTCTTTATGTTGCTGTAGGCTATAACAATTCGGCTACGATTGGCGGCACCATTTTTACTTCCACTGATCGAGTGAATTGGACAAGCCGGATAACGCCAACTGCAAATGGATTTTCAAGCATTGCATACGGCAACGGCACTTATGTAGCAGTTGGTTCGGGCGGTACGATCTATGTATCAAGTAATGCAACTAATTGGAATTTGGCAGCCTCTAATACGACAAGCAACTTACAAGGCGTCCAATTTGTAAATAATCGATTTATTGCTTTAGGAAACAGCGGAACGATTTTAACATCTAGCGACGGAACGGCGTGGACACCAGCTGCAATTACTGCAGGTCCGGCCATCACGACTGTTCTTTACTCTGTTGCTTATGGGAATGGAACATATGTTGCTGTAGGTCAAGGGTCCAGAATGGCATATTCATCAGACGGATTGAATTGGACTGCTTCCTCTTTAACAGGTTCATCCTTCATTTTTAGAAACGTTGTTTATGCAAATAATCTATTTGTTGCTGTAGGAGCCAGTGGTAAAATATTCACCTCGTCAGATGGCACCAGCTCGAACTGGACTAGTCAAGATAGTACAGCTACTGGTCTCTTAACAGGAATCGCATATGGAGCGGGACAGTTTATGGTTTCAGGTATTGGAGGGAAAATTGTATCTTCTCCGGATGGAGCAAGCTGGACTTCAGAAGCAACTAATGTAGCAGCTTTTCTTACAAATGTGGTTTATGACGGCAGTCGGTTTCTTTCACTTGGATATAATTTTACGACTATAGAGGCTGCTGCCGTAGTTTCTTCACCACCTCTGATTATTGGAAATCCTAGCAATGCAACGATTAATGAAGGCGGGAACGCTAGCTTCACGGTTGCTGCGTCTAATACGAACTCTTATCAATGGCAGGTAAATACGGGTGCAGGATTTTCAAATATTGTTAATAGTTCACCGTATAGTGGAGCGACTACGTCAACGTTAACTATAACGGGTGCGACAGTGGGAATGAATGGATACCAGTATCGAGTCATCGCTACGGGCAGCACAGCGCCTTCGGCAACCTCAAATAGTGCAACGTTAACGGTAAAAGCATCATCGATTGCTTCAACGATTATGTTTAAATCAAATGATGATATTGCTGGCGACGCAACCGTTGTGTCGGATGGGCAGGGCGGATCAGATGATATACCGGGTTTTGCGCTTGATTTTTCGGCCAAGGCTGCTGTAAACCCAAATAAAGATTTAGTTCTAACTTATGAAATTCCTTATCCGGATACAATTGGTGCAAGTGGACTATCTGCCGGTTATGCAGATAATGAATCCCAAAGTATATGGACGATTAAAAGTCGCAATTCATCTCAAAACTTCTCTTTAGAATCTATTACGCTAATCGATTCGGGCACTAAAGATGTCAAGATTGGTGCTTTTAATGATGATGTTCAGGTTGGAGAATGGGTCGATCTAACAATTAGTGTTGATCCTTGGAAGTTTACGTTCGATCACTCAAATGGATTAAACTTTTCATTTGACAATATTGATGAAATTCGAATAATTCCTCAAGATTCAGAAATGTGGACTTCAATTAATGACGTTCAAATTGGTGATCCTGTGACAAGGCCAGCTCCGTCGATTACAAGCAATCCAAGCAATGCAACGATCAATGAAGGTGACAACGCTACCTTCACGGTTACTGCATCTAATGCGAGTTCGTATCAATGGCAGGTGGACACGGGTGCGGGATTTACAAATATTAGTGATAATAGCGATTACACTGGAGCAACAACAGCAACTTTAGTTATAAAAAGTGCAACAGCGGGAATGAGCGGATACCAATATCGCGTAGTCGCTTCGGGTAGTACTACGCCTGCGGCAACCTCAAATAGTGCAACGTTGAAAGTAATTCCTATGAATGTACCTTTGGCAGACTTTGCTAGTTCGAGCAAGACCGGAACATCGGCGACATTTACATGGAGCGCAGCAACGGGTGCAACCGGCTTGGAAATTGAGCAATCCCCGGCAGGTGCAAACACATGGACAACGGCGACAACTGGCGGGCTTGCGACCAATGCAACAACAGCAACGGTAACAGGTTTGTCCGCCGCAACGGGATATGATTTCCGCCTAGTTGTAACAGGCGGAGCAAATGCTGGCAACTCGAATGTGGTGAATGTGACTACTAATTCAGTTGCATTGATAGACTTTGCTAGTACGACCAAGACCGGAACATCGGCGACATTTACATGGAGCGCAGCAACGGGCGCAACAAGCATTAAAGTGGAACAATCACCAACAGGTGCAAACATATGGACAACAGCGACAACAGGTGCTCTTTCCACGAATGCAACAACAGCGACAGTAACAGGCTTGTCGGCAGCGACAGGTTATGACTTCCGTCTAGTAGTTACAGGCGGAGCAAATGCTGGCGACTCGAATGTGGTAACGGTGACGACAAACCCGATTGCACTTACAAACTTCGCGAGTGCGAGCAAAACAGGAACAAGCGCAACGTTCACATGGAGCGCAGCAACGGGCGCAACAAACATTAAAGTGGAGCAATCTCCAATAGGTACAAACACATGGACAACAGCGGCAACAGGTGCGCTTGCGACCAATGAAACAACAGCGACAGTAATAGGTTTGACCGCAGCAACGGGATATGACTTCCGCCTTGTTGTAACTGGCGGAGCAAATGCTGGCAGCTCGAACGTAGTAACGGTGACGACAAACCCGATTGCACTAACAGACTTCGCGAGTGCAAGCAAAACGGGRACGAGCGCTACGTTCACATGGAGCGCAGCAACGGGCGCAACAAATATTAAAGTTGAGCAATCACCAACAGGTGCAAATACGTGGACAACAGCGACAACAGGCGCGCTTGTGACCAATGCAACAACAGCAACAGTAACAGGCTTGTCCGCCGCAACGGCATATGACTTCCGTCTAGTAGTTACAGGCGGAGCAAATGCTGGCGACTCGAACGTAGTARCGGTAACGACAAATCCGATTGCACTAACAGACTTCACGAGTGCAAGCAAAACGGGAACGAGCGCTACGTTCACATGGAGCGCAGCAACGAATGCAACAAGCATTAAAGTGGAGCAAACACCAACAGGTGCAAACACGTGGACAACAGCKACAACAGGCGCGCTTGTGACCAATGCAACAACAGCAACAGTAACAGGCTTGTCCGCCGCAACGGCATATGACTTCCGTCTAGTAGTTACAGGCGGAGCAAATGCTGGCGACTCGAACGTAGTAGCGGTAACGACAAATCCGATTGCACTAACAGACTTCACGAGTGCAAGCAAAACGGGAACGAGCGC
>NZ_JBFTSN010000514.1:0-4073 GCF_056400045.1 Paenibacillus sp. 01L418 | reverse complement strand
CTAATAGGATATCTCCTCGCTGAAGAACCGGTTCCCATTCCTTCTTTGCTATAGAAGTTGGTTCTCTTTCAACGTAGCCCATTGGATTAATCCGATTAGCGATAATGTGATCATCATTTTCCTCCCATTTCGAAGTGAAATGTCCCCCAGGATCAAATACACCATTGATTCCATTCCTTTGCCCATCGCTGCGAAACTCTTCTCCCGCATGTCGAAGTGCAATAACCTCTTCCGTGTGAACATGACGATACATCGTAAAAGGATCTTCAAATTGAAAAGGTATAAAGAGAAATCGATCTAATCGAAATATTGAACAAGTATAAAAATTCATATCCCACGGAAAGTCACGGACTTTAGAATCACCATATGCAACTAATTTTTCCAACTGAGCTTTAAGTGGCTGATGAGGGATATTCTCGTAATACGGTTTAGGAATTCCGCGCTTTTCCACCATTTCCATAGAAGGGACTACACAAGCAAGCAGCAAAAGAAAGGAATACAAATCACCATATTGCTTCATACATCCCGGCGTCATATTCGTATAAAAATCTTCATCACAACGATTGCGCAACGAGCACATGTCATCTACTAAAAAGGTCGTGAATAGAAATAATATTTCATCCTTTTCTATCGCTTCAATTCCGCCAACCAGCCACTGTTTGGTATGCTCAGGGAGTTGATATTGCTCAAAAATTCCATTTAAAAACTTACGTGGAATGAGTATAGTCTTGTTACTCGGTTCGTAGCTTTTATATTTGACTTCTAAACCTTCGGGTAGATAATCAAAATTGCAGTACGCAGCAGCCGTTTTAAAATCCAACCGTATCGACATTCGTTACTGATCCCCTTTTATTAAAAGTTTTCCCATCTCATAATAACCGTCCTTATTTCCGTCAATCGCCAGCTTAACATTTCCAATCTCATGTACACCTGTTTCTATGCCAATTTCTAAACGATACTCTCCTGCTGGCACATCGCTCGGAATCGAAAAACTCTCTTCCCAAGCAATATCTACATCCGGCAGCCATTCTCTTATATCTTCTCTGCTATAAAGTGTATAAGTCTGTTTATTGCTTGTTAGCTTCAAAACAAGCGGATAGCGATTATAAATTGGTGCAACTCCGACATTAGCCCACAAAGCAGCAATATCTAGATTCCCGCCTGCCTCAACTTCAGCATCATAAGTGAACTTTCTTAATTCAAAGCGGTAGCCCATCTTGTTTAACCACTGCTTCACATGGTCTTTCCAAGGCTCCGGTACGATTGTCCCTTTGTTGTTGAAGGAAGAAATATGCCATTTGAGCGTTTCTTGAATAATGTAATCAATATCCCAGCCCTGAATATACCAGTCATTCATATGCCAGCATGCTTCAAATAAAATTGGAGCTTTCTCCCAAGCATTTTCCATTTTAAAGTTCTGTATATTCTGAGGGTAGAAATCGGTCATATGAGACCATCGTTTGCCATGAAAACCGCCCATGTCACCGAGACAATCGACACGAAAGCCTACTTTGGCTTTGCGATCCGTTATAATCTTCATTGAAAGCGGATCATGTAAAAGCGCTTGCAAAGGTGTTATTTTAAAACCATCCAAATAAGCATCTGTARTACATTGAATGGCCTCTGGCTCTAAAAACTCTGTGCCCCCGCCTTCCCCCCATGCTCCTACAATTGTCAAATCAATAGAGCTTATTACGGGATGCCCGTCATACTTCTTTGCAAAAGCTTTTATAAAATCAGACCAATACTCCACATACCTCGTTGTCTCAGGATCTACTCTCCAAAAAGGAAAATCGGGCTCCTCCGGACTTTCCGCTCGAAACCATTCCGGTATATCATCTTCTTCACTTAGTGCATATGGCGAACAACGTACCACCGCAGTACATCCCATGGATTTGGCATACTCCAGCTTTTCCTCAATCACTTCCCACCTGAAAACGCCTTTTGCAATTTCTATATCCCTCCAGCGAGCACTGCAGAAATAGACTTTGCTATCCGGATGATTGTATGTCCTGCTGTCTTGCGTAAATTTATATTTCTCTTTCTTTTCCCCTCTATTGTCAAACACATCACCGATGTCATCCATTAGACCAGGTGCTGAAGTAAAACCAATGCCAGGATTGCTTAGTAAGCTATCCACGATTACCGGGTACACGGTCATCGCTTTATTCATGTCTCATCATCTCCTAACGAGGTATTCTCATTAAATAAACAACATTTGCTATTTTGTTACGTTGTGTGTTACGTTATATATGCGTGATTGTTTAGTAATCTTATGGTGCAATTATAACATTTCTAACCAATCCTGCAAGAGGAAATTACATCGTTCTCAAATAAAATTTAATGTGAGACTACGCATCATTCGTATGTTACTATATAGATTAGTAGGCATACATACAGATAAATCGGTATGGACGTAATTTTCACGTAACAAAACATAAAAGCGCTAATGACGAATCACAACGTAACATAATAATCATTAGCATTTTCAAAAGGAGACTATGCATAGCTATGAGTACGATTAGGGATGTTGCTAAATTAGCGAATGTGTCCACGGCTACCGTATCTAGAGTTTTAAATAATGATACGAAGTATAAAATCACAGATGAAACACGAGAAAGAGTCTGGCAGGCCGTTACACAGCTTAACTATAAAATTACTGATAGCCCCAAGCATCAAGCAGCAACGAAGGATCATTCGGCAAACAAAGCTCAAATCAAAATAGGGTGCGTATTAAGTGTGACAAAAAACAAGTATAACGATCCGTATTTCATGTCTATATTATCCGGTGTAGAAAAGAGATTGCTTCAATCAGGTTATAATATTGCCTTTATTCGGACGGGTCCTGAATTAGATGATAAGAAGATTTTGTTTAACACGTTTAGTGAATCGATTACAGGGCTTATCCTAATGGAATCCTTAAATAGCGAAACATATGAATATGTTCGCAAGCAGGTACCTCATATTGTTGGCATCGATACAGAACGCTGGGATATTGATAATGTAGGTTATGACCATTACAATGTTGCTTCTCTAGCCGTGAGCCATCTTATTGAAAAAGGACATACGAATATTGGCTATATAGGTGGAAGCGGCTTAAAAAGCAACTTAAAGGAAAGCCGGCGCTATCAAGGGTACTATTCCACCATGCATGCTGCTGGAATGAATGTAAATCCCGAATGGCTTATTGATTGCATGTGGGATGAGGTTGTCTGTATCGATAAAGTCAATCATTTATGCCAAACAAAAAACTTGCCTACTGCCTTCTTTGCTGCCAGTGATTTGATGGCTATGGCAACCCTTAACAGCTTATATAACAACGGGATCTCTGTGCCTGATGAAGTGGCTGTTATCGGCCTATCCAACATTGAAGTATCCAAATACTCCAATCCGCCTCTATCTACCATTGATGTGCCAACCGAGGAAATTGGGATGGTCGCAGTTGACTTATTATTAGAACGAATGAATGGGAATAGCTTGCTGCCGAAGAAGGTTATTTTACCTACACATTTGGTCGTTCGCAGTTCGACATAAGCAATTCACATTAGAAAGACAAAAAGCAGCCCCTCCTCTAACGAGGAAGAGCTGCTTTTTGGCGTTTTCACAATTGCTGCATCAATACTAAAAAAGTCTAATACGATGTTTACCAATAAGGCTGTATTAATTGCTTATTAATTGGACGGAATGATCCGAATATCCTTATCCAAATTGGCTAGCATCATGTAATTGTGATTGAAAGTAAAGATACGTTTTACCTGATAATAGGACATAGTCACAGCGGTTAATGCTTCGCTGAGAGAGAATCGGAGCTCAGGCCTGTTGATAAGCAATCTACGCGATTCCCCCTCAAACTCAGGGCCGCTGGAGATGACCGCCAGCTTACCTTTACTGACTGCCTTATCAATCGCATTTAGAAAATATTCTGCCTGCTGATAGCTGTATTCATTGCGAAGCCATTCGTGAAGATCAAATAAAATAGAGTTGGTCGTTACATAATTACGTTCAAGATCATGCAAATCCAAAAACAGGGAACGAGCTTTCACATAATGAGGATCCTCTGGGTTCATCAATGC
>NZ_JBFTSN010000513.1:0-4103 GCF_056400045.1 Paenibacillus sp. 01L418 | reverse complement strand
GACTCTAACGAAGCTCAGAAGGATGCGGTTCTCTCCATTACCGCCAAAAATCCAGGCGMTTGGGGCAATCAAATTCGTGCTGTTGTTGTTCCTGCAAGCAAAGCAAAAACACCGATCTTTGAAGCAAGCGAAGGCAATCGTTACCGCGTGAAAAACGCTGCTGGCTTTTATGCTGGGGATGTGGTCGTTTTTACAAATGGTACAGACAAGCAATACAACCGCATCATTTCTGTTCATGATCAAGTGATTGAGCTTGCAGAAGCACTTAGCGGCGATGTAGTGGATACGGCTCTAGTTCCAACTAAAGTACTAAGCTCCTCGGAGTTTACGATTAACGTGCTTTACGGAACAGAGTCGGAAACCTACGAGAAAGCATCACTAAATCCAGAGGCTCCAAACTATGTGGAGAAGCTGGTATCCCGCTCGAATATCGTAAGCGTACAAGTACTAAAGGCATCGGAAGAGAGCATTGCTCCGCTGGAGCAAATTGCTGGTTCTGAGCTTGCCGTATTTGAAATTCTGCTTGCGGGAGGTAGTGATGGTTCTGCTGCGAGCTTGTCGGCTGCTGATTTTATCGGCGAAGACTTTGGTCCAGGCAGAAGAACAGGCATCCAGTCGTTTATCGACAACGATGTTGTCAGCATCATGGCGATTCCAGGTGTAACCGATCCTAACGTACAGCTGTCGCTGGTTGCTCATTGTGAAAGCTTGGGAAGCCGCTTTGCGATTCTTGATCTTCCTCGCGAAGTAACGAAGGTACAGGATGTGCTTGCTCATCGTGATTTGTTCGATTCAAGCTATTGCGCACTGTATAATCCATGGCTGCAAGTGTTTGACCCGCTCGACAAACGCAATATTTTCATCCCGCCATCTGGTACAATCGCTGGGGTATATGCTCGTTCGGACACGACACGCGGCGTACAAAAGGCGCCTGCCAACGAAACGCTTCGCGGTGTAGTAGGCCTAGACGTTCAATATAACAATGGCGAGCAGGATATTCTTAACCCAGCAGGCGTCAACTTGATTCGTGCTTTTACAGGTCAAGGCATTCGCGTATGGGGCGCTCGTACATGTTCATCCAATACACTTTGGAAATATATCAACGTACGCCGCTTATTCATTTTCATCGAAGGTTCGATCATGAATGGATCAAGCTGGGTTGTATTTGAACCGAATACCGAGCAGCTATGGGCCCGGGTTCAGCGCACGATTGACGCATTCTTAACTCGTGTATGGCGTGACGGAGCATTGTCCGGTACAAGCCCGTCTGAAGCATTTTATATTGAAATTGGACGTTCAACGATGACACAGGATGACATCGACAATGGACGATTGATTTGTGTAATCGGCGTAGCGCCGGTGAAACCAGCTGAATTCGTCGTATTCCGCATCACACAAAAAACAGGTTCGGAATAGTCATTAGCTTCCATATCGAATAACGGAAGGGGATCCACATGCCAGGAGATCGTATTGATCCATATCGCAATTTTAGATTTCGTGTAGAAGTAGAAGGTCTTGAGCAAGCAGGATTTAGCGAGGTTTCCGGTTTTGAGGCAACCTTTGATGTGGTCGAATACCGCGAGGGCAACGAGGTTATTACACCTCGCAAGCTTCCAGGCTTAATCAAGTACGGCAACATTTCACTGAAATGGGGCACGACTGAATCGATGGAGCTGTATGATTGGCTTCAAGAATGCGCCGAAGGAACGATTGAGCGCAAAACGATTACGATCATCGCGCTTGACGAAGAAGGCGAAGACGTGGCTACTTGGCAGGTTATCGAAGCTTGGCCTGTTAAATATACTGCGCCTACCTTCAATGGTACCGGCAATGATATTGCGCTAGAGCTGATTGAATTCGCTCATGAGGGTTTAACGCGCACCGCATAGAAATGAGTAATTAAAGCTGGTTTATGGCGAACAAGGGAGGTCAGCAGGCGAGAAATCGTTTGCTCCTCTCTTGTTTTCCGCTTTTCTAGAAATTGATTCTATTTTACATATTGGAGTGATGACCGGATGGCGTTTCAAACGGAATATGAATTTGAATTGCCTCGCGGCTACGTGGATGATCAAGGCAATCTCCACCGGCGGGGGGTTATGCGGCTTGCTACGGCAGCTGATGAAATTTTACCGATGAAGGACCCGCGCGTACAATCCAACCCTAGTTATTTGACCGTTATTTTGATGGCTAGAGTGGTAACGAAGCTTGGGGACGTTAGGCATATTGATACGAAGCTGATCGAGAAGCTGTTTACGGCAGATCTTGCTTATTTGCAAAATCTATATCGTCAGATTAATGACTTAGAGGCGCCTAAGGTGCTTACGGCTTGTCCGAAATGTGACCACGAGTTCGAGGTGGCTGTCGATTTTTTGTCCTTAACGGAAGCTCTCTCTTAGGTTATCCGGTTGACCGGCTGTACGAGGAGGTAGGCTTCGTCGCGTATTATTTTCATTGGTCGCATGACGAAATTATGAGCATGGAGCATGCAGAACGCAGGCGCTGGTGCGACGAAATTTCCAAAATAAATCGCAAGATGAACGATGAATCAGATAGCGGTAAGAAAAATATTTTCGACGTTTTTGGAAAGAGGTGACGCGGCGCTATGGCAGTCATGAAGGGGCAAGAGAAAGGTCGCTTTCACGATGTAGCTACAACATTCAAGTTTTGGGTGGAGCTCGATGACATTTTTGTTGCTGGGTTCTCTGAGGTTTCGGGACTTGAGGCAGAAACAGAAATTGAGGAATACCGTGAAGGCGGAGTGAATGGTTATGTTCATAAGCTGCCGATGGGCGTTCGGTTCCCAAATCTCGTGCTGCGCAAGGGTATGACTAAATCGCCTGCTCTTTGGAGCTGGTACGAAAGCACAATAGATGGAACGATTGACCGCAAAACAGGTGCGATTGTACTGCAATCTGCTGACGGAACAGAATTTGGGCGCTGGAGCTTCTTTGATGCTTATCCGGTGAGGTGGACCGGGCCGCATCTGAATGCGAGCACGAGTGACATTGCGGTTGAAACGATAGAAATTATTCATAGCGGTTTATATGGCGATTTTCAGAAGTAGGGTTGTGCATGTAGTCAAACGTTAATGAATCATAAAATGCAAGTTGAACGGGAATAGGAGGATGCACCGGTATGAAACGAATTTTGGACCGTATGGGCAAAGCTGCGACAAAGCAATCAACGTCGGTTCAGCCGTTTGCCGGAGGCATCTTAAATAAATATAAGACAGGCACAGGACGCAAAATATTTGAGCGGGTCGCTATGTCGCATGTGATCAAAAATGAACCGACCATTACTCAGCAAACGCTGCATGTGCAAGTCGTAGCACCTAAAGCAGCAGCACCAAATAACGGCTACAATAAAAAAACGCCGCCTAGTCCAGAGCGCAAGCCTGAGCGCATCATGATGCGCGAGCGAGTAACGGTAGAGCGTGAAACGATCGTATTCAGAGATGTGACACATATTATCAAAGAACTAAGAACGATAAGAGAAATAGCAATAGCACAGCCTGTTCAAGGGAAAGAAACGAATGATGGAGCACTCCACAAAATAGGCATTACGAAGCAGTTAGATGAGATTGTTAACAGCAGTATAATTACGAACAGATTTAAGCATGACCATTCCAAACGAATAATACCGCATGTTTCGCAGCTGCCTACTCAACCATTGAAGGCAGAGCAGCAGACGGATTACTATAAATGGCTGCAAGCCAAGCTTCAACCCGGTATTGTTATTCAATCGCTTCGAAAGCTGGATAACCTTAATAAGCCGCTGGCGAAGGATCGAGCTCAGCTTAAGTCTAACCTCAAGCAGGCTAACGATTCTGGCGCATCATTGAGCAAGGCGCCTTTGCAGCTTACGAATGCACGCAGAGCAGTCGTTTCACAAGAGCAGCGGGAAGCGGAGAAGAGAAGCGCSGCTGCGGGCAAGGTTCTAAGCGAGGCTGGGAAGAGAGCCGAAGCGGTGAAGCTGGAGCAGCGGGAGGCGGAGAAGAGAAGCGCCGCTGCAAGTAAGGTTMWAAGYGAGGCTGGGAAGAGAGCCGAAGCGGTGAAGCTGGAGCAGCGGGAGGCGGAGAAGAGAAGCGCCGCTGCGGGTAAGGT
>NZ_JBFTSN010000512.1:0-4111 GCF_056400045.1 Paenibacillus sp. 01L418 | reverse complement strand
GATTAGGTGTATTTATGCACTTAGATGTTACGATGCTGCTGCTAACAGGTGTGTGCTCACTAAACTAGCCAGTTTTACATTCATGAAATTAGTTGTGAATGGCAGCCGGTTACGTGAGAGAGCGTACATTTGTGAAGTGTGYAAGGAGTGCGATTGGACCGTATGTAAATTGTATAGGCAGAGTGTTGGTAATGTGCTTAGAGTGTGAGTGAACCGATCGTGGATTGTAAATAAGCGCAGATGTGCACCTGTTTACAACAAATATGATGGAAGTGAAGTATATAGGTGCACAAGTGCATCTATTTGAGCAGTTTTGAAAAGCAGTTGGCGTACTAAGTGTATTAATGCGCTTAGATGCCGCGATGCTGCTGCTAATCGGAGTTAGCTAACTAAACTATCGCGTCAAATTGAGCTGAGATAGCCATATATTTTGATCCAAGCCCCTGCTTGTCAAACTAGTCCGCATAATTGGTCAAGTCCCCTCATAGACATGTTATCAGCCAGTAAAAAACAATGTGCAGAGGGGATGATTACATGCGTCGCATGACATGGACCGCGGCAATATTATTAATTTTTTCATTAGCATTAGCGGCTTGCGGAACGAAGGACGCCGAGTCCGTGGTTAAGGAGCTCGACAAGGTAGTAAACAGTATGGAGAGCTATCAAGGAAGCGGGACGATGACGCTGCGAACGGGACAGCAGCCACTCGAATACAAGGTGGAGGTTTCCTATCAAAAGCCGCAATTTTATCGGATCAAGCTGACAAATGAAGAGAAGGACATTACACAAATCGTGCTTCGCAATGACGACGGCGTA
This sequence comes from Paenibacillus sp. 01L418, assembly GCF_056400045.1. Lineage (NCBI taxonomy): Bacteria > Bacillati > Bacillota > Bacilli > Caryophanales > Paenibacillaceae > Paenibacillus > Paenibacillus sp. 01L418. Next base: position 3,295 of record NZ_JBFTSN010000512.1, on the reverse strand, counting down.
TTCGTTCTCACACCGAAGCTGAATAAAGTATTCCGCTTCCAAAGCGATTGGCCGCAAAACCAAGGGCAAGTATATTTATATCAAACGCTCATTCAAAGCATCCTAGTTGATAACTCGCGGCAATTTGTAATCGATCAAGATGCTTACGTGTTTGATGTCATGGCTAACTACAACAATGGTTCATTGTCTCGTCAAAAAATTTGGCTTAATAAAGCAGACTACAAGCCGGTTCAGGTTGAGGTCAGCGATACGAATGCAACGGTAATGGTCGAAGTGAAATTTGACAAATTTGATTTTGGTCCAAAATTTGATAAAGCTGTATTTGAGACAGAAGCAAACATGAATGCTGCTCCTACTAATCAAGAGACGGAAGAGCCAACGATGACTACGCCGGAGCAACCCAGCAACAAGGGAACAAATACGAATACTGAAGTAGAAGCAGGAACCCCAGGCAATAAAGTGGACAAAGACGGGAATAAGCCAGGAACTGACAGTGCAGTAGACGGTAATAATCAAACGAATAATAGCGGCAATGCTGCGGAAAATGAAGGCGATGGAGCTGCAACGGGTACTACTCCTGAAGCCACTAATTTCACAGCAATGGAACCTTCGTACATTCCAGATGGTGTGGGCGAGCCGGAATTAGTTGATATTAAATTTGGCGGTAATCCTGGTCTGATGCTTCGTTACACTGGCGATTATAGCTACACGTTGATTCAGACGGAGCCAAAAGATCAAGCAGCCTCCTTAGTAGATGGGGTGATGGTCGATCTAGGCTTTACGTGGGGTCAGCTCAGCGGTGATGAACAACAGACGCTCACCTGGACTTACGAGGGTCATCAGTTCCGGCTGACCAGTGCAAATCTGCCTGAGTCCGAAATGCTTAAGGTCGCACAGTCGGTACAGGGAGAAATCGGGAAATAAAGCGGGGAAAAGAGCGAATTTCCAAGACGTACTAGCCAATTCCGAGGTTCGTTTCATTGACAGTCTTAGCAGCAAGGTTTAACATTATTGCTATTGATGTTTGCTGCTCGGACTGTTGTGGCTGAAAGATGAGGAGAAGGTGAAAGACTTGGATTCGTTTTATCGCCCGACTAGGGTTGAATTATCACTTGATGCATTACGACATAATTTACAAGCTTTTCGCAATGCCATGCCACAGGACTGCAAGCTAATGGCCTCCGTTAAGGCTAACGCTTACGGACATGGCGCGGTAGAAATAGCAAGGGAAGCAGAACGCTTTGGCGTGGACTATTTAGGAGTCGCTTTTCTTGATGAAGCATTGCAATTGCGCAAGGCAGGCATCCTAACCCCGATTCTTGTACTTGGATTCGTGGCTGCGGATGCCTTGTCTGTCGCTAGAAGCAATGATATTACAATAAGCCTGTTCAGGGATGACATTATGGAAGCAGCTGCAAAGCTGCCGCCTGACATAAGTGGACGAAAGCTTAAAGTTCACATCAAGATCGATTCCGGAATGGGACGGCTCGGCATAATCGGGAAAGACGCTGCGATTTCTTTTATTGAAAAGGCGTTGCAGATACCACAAGTTGAAGTTGAAGGATTGTTTACGCATTATGCGCGTGCGGATGAAGCGGATAAGAGCTATACGATCATGCAGTACGAGCGATTTCGAGAAGTGGCAGATTATGTCCGGCAGAATGGATTGCCTATACCGATTATTCATGCGGCAAACAGCGCTGCAGGCATTGACACTCCGCAATTTGCGGACGGTATGCTGCGATTAGGAATTAGTATGTTTGGTCTTTATCCTTCTGAAGAAGTTAATCAGCAGCGAGTGGAGCTGAAGCCGGTCTTGACGCTGAAAACAGAAGTGGTTATGGTCAAAAAAGTACCTGCCGGCTGGGGAATCAGCTATGGCACTCGTTATTTTTCAAAAAGCGAAGAAATCATCGGAACACTTCCGATTGGATATGCAGACGGCTTTAGTCGCATGCTAACGGGTAAAGCCCACGGACTTGTACGAGGTGTAAAAGTACCAATCCGAGGTACGATATGTATGGATCAATGTATGATAGCGCTTGATGCAGCTTCTGATGCGGGAGCGTTGCCAATTGAGTCAGGTGAAGAGGTTGTGCTCATTGGACGCCAGGGCAATGAGGCTATTACAGTGGAGGAAGTAGCTGAGCAGCTAGGAACGTTAAATTATGAATTAATCTGCATGCTTGCTACACGAGTACCTCGCGTATATGTCAGAGGTAACCAAATAATAGCTGTGCAAAACCCCCTAACTTAGACATCATTCGAATTGGTAATTGTTTCATCTTACAATTTTTCGTAAATGAAGAGGATTTTCGCCAAATATCTCGAATGTAGTAAGGCAGATCATCTATAATGGCTATACATGAAAACATACAGCATATTTGATATACGGCTATCATAGATATGTTGAAGTATAGCGACGRCAATATATTGTCATAATGTGTATTAAGGTTATGGAAAAGTTTTGGGGGTGCGAGTTCGGTGGCCAATGTACAAAATACCAAAAGAATCATGATTAGCCTGCCAGATCACTTGCTGGAGGAGGTTGACGGGATTGTAGCCAAGGAAAACTCCAACCGCAGCGAATTTATTCGGCAAGCCATGAAGCTGTATTTGGTGGAGCGCAAAAAACGTCAAATTCGAGAATCCATGCAGCGCGGGTATATGGAAATGGCGAAAATAAACCTGAACATGGCCTCGGAAGCTTTTCAAGCGGAGGAAGAAGCAGATCATACGTTAGGCCGTCTCGTTAGCGGGGTGTAGAGGTTGATTGTAAAACGTGGAGATGTCTTTTTTGCGGATTTATCGCCTGTCGTCGGATCGGAACAGGGTGGTGTTCGCCCCGTCTTGGTCATTCAAAATGATATTGGAAACCGTTTTAGTCCAACGGTAATTGTGGCTGCAATCACAGCTCAAATTCAAAAGGCAAAGCTGCCTACCCATGTTGAAATGGATGCCGCCGCCCATGGGTTTGATCGTGATTCTGTCGTATTGCTTGAACAAATTCGGACGATCGACAAGCAAAGATTAACGGATAAGATTACGCATTTGGATGACGAAACGATGCGTAAAGTTGATGATGCTTTGTTAATCAGCGTTGGATTAATTGATTTTTAATGAGTGAGAGGGCTATTTGGCATAGGAAGGGGATTTCCCTTCTGCTGAATGGCTTTTTTTGTCGACTTTTACTGAATGTTGTTGAACTTGGAAAAATAATGATAGACAAATGAAAGTTCAATTTGCTATTATGAACTCAATTACTTATTGTAAACCTATATATGAGCTTTATTAT
>NZ_JBFTSN010000511.1:0-4115 GCF_056400045.1 Paenibacillus sp. 01L418 | reverse complement strand
ATCTAGTACAGCTTAGTTAAACCCAGGAAAATCAGATAAATCGGATAGTCGGATAAAAAATAGTACAAATGATAAAACACCTACGAGGATGATCGGGAAAGTTTGTTTGAAAGAATCTTTTACACGTACATGAGTTAATGTACCTCCGATAGCTGTAACGCCAAGCAATAACGCGCCAGCTGCTGCCCAGCTGTGCTCCCAGTATCCAATAATTAAAGCAATGGCAGCGATTAATTCAACGACACCCGTTACAACTCGGAACCATTGCGGCAAGCCCCATTGTTTAAAGCCGTCAACATGCATCTTCGACCCCGATACTTTACCGAATCCAGCCATCAAAAACATCAAACCTAATAGCCCCTGCAATACCAACGCTAATATTTCCATTGTAGACTCTCCTTTTTTTCTCGGTTAATGCAACCTATGAAGGCACATTATAAAACAGACTATTCTTTTCAAATATTTAATGCTTACTGTTGTTATTTCCGATTTAGGTCATACCCCCATAATCTTCAAAGTTAACTGTGCTTGTAATAAGCACATATAATACAAAAATAAAAGTGCAGTTTTAACTGCAACTCATTTAAGCACATTATAATTCGTTTCAAAACGTTTGACTAGTACTTTGTTGAAAAAATTAAACGACAAAAAAATCTACACGCTCCATCACATCATTAATAGTATACTGACGAAGGTAATCAATCGTTTTTTGCTCAGCTTCAAACAGAATTTTTTCCAGCTCTACGTCCAGTTTATGGCCTGTTTCTCCACAATTACCATCACCTTCTGGTTCAGCTGTACATGTATTTACTGCCGCGTAAATGTCGCCTAATGTAATTTCATTCGCCGTTTTTCTTAAAATATATCCGCCTTCTCTACCGCCCTTTGACTCCACAATGCCGGCTGCCGCTAATGCTTGCATAACTCTTCTCATAAAAGTTGCATGCGAATTCACCTGATTTGCAATCATCGCACTTGATAAGATGCTGCCGCTCTGCGCTAACCAGACAATGGAATGAACCGCTATTTTAAATCTAGGAGGTCCGATATTAACTCCACGATTTGCAGTACTCATATCAATCACTCCTTCAGCCACTTATGTGGCTTAAACATCATATTATGAATTGTATTTCTATTAAGCACATTATAAAGTAATGCATTTTCATGTTCAAGTTTGTCACCCCCAAGACAGTCATACTTCTTTTTCGCTTCTGTCTAACTTATAACTAGGCTTATGACATGATTCATTTAGCTAGGTAACAAACACCCAATCAACAAATACCCATCCAGCATAAATTACACAGTACACAGAACGTAAGGAGGTGCAATGAAAAATGTCTGGTCACGTTGGTGGAGCTTTCTCGAGCTTAGGGATCATCTTAGTCCTCTTTATTCTCTTGGTGATTATCGCTTGCAGTTGCGGATTTGGCGGAGTTGGCGGATACGGTGGATATGGTGGAGTTGGCGGAGTTGGCGCTGGTCATGGTAAAGGATACTAAAAAGAAGGTCTAACCCGTATCGGTGCAAGTATATAGACGTTTATATTATCCACAAGGACCATTTCGTGGGCCTTGTGGTCTTCCTTTTTCCATTACATAAATCAATATTAATAAGGAATTTATTCCATTTTATTAGTCTGCTGTAGCCTTTTATCATGTACAATAAAAGAAATAGCGATCAACTATTTTTAACTTTCTTAATTCCTTCATTTAATCGCGAATACACAAATAAGGGGCTGATTCTTGTGGTATTGTTTGCTATCCTTTTTGTCATCATTGCATTCCTTAATATCTTCTTCCCTAAGTTCGGTTGGTACATGAGATACGGCTGGATGGTTAAAGGAAATTCAGAACCTAGCGATGCTTACATACTAATGAGCCGGATAAGCAGTATCATCATTCTTATTGTTTTTCTATTTGTCATCCTGCCTAATCTTTTCTAAAATAACATCTTAAATTTTCAAAAAAAATTTGATTCCAGACCATCTAATGATACAATTGGAATGAAAATATTGGAGCAATAATGAGCCAATAATCATGAAGGAGTGAATAAAATGGCAGTTGATGTTTATTTGAATTTCAATGGGAATTGTCGTGAAGCGGTCGAATATTATGCGCAAGTGTTTGGGGCTGAAATTACAAATTTCACTACTTTCAGCGATATTCCACCAAACCCAGAATATCCCCTTCCTGAGGAAGCAAAAAACTTAGTCATGCACGCTCGCTTAAACATTTTAGGCAGCAATGTTATGTTTTCTGATGTATTCCCTGGAATGCCCTTTATTGAAGGAAACAATATAAGCCTTTCGATCGTCAGCAAAGATAAAGATGAAGTAACATCACTATTTCATAAGCTGAAGGAAAACGGCACGGTTCTAATGGAACTCCAAGAAACGTTCTGGAGCAAATGCTACGGCCAAGTAAAGGACAAGCTTGGCATCTTGTGGCAACTGAACGTTGAAGATGAGGCAGCTAACGGCTAACAAACATTAATGTTAAAAAGGATCGGGTCTATTCTTTTTATAAGAATAGTGCCCGATCCTTTTTTTTTCGCTCAAACACTGTACTTATTTTAAAGCTTTTGCCATCGCATCAAGCTTCATAATTGTTTTCCAGTTTCGAGCTGTAGCTGGCAGTAAATTTTGAAATTTTTTGGGCAGCTTGGAATCAAGAATACTGTTTCGATAAAGCACATAAATTTCTTTGCCGCTTATGTAATATTCATCATTGCCTAGGTCTACATCAGGCAAATTATTAATTTGTTCTTGTGTAGGCGCCTCTTTTAATAAAGTGAGATGTATACTCTGACCTTCGGTCAACTCAGCCGCATTGAAAGGTGATTTATCAATAATGCTTACAAGTTCATCCGACGTCCTCAGTATTACAGCGATATTAAATCCAAACACTTCACTAATCTGCTTCTCAATTGTCTCTTCTAGTTTGTTTGCATTCTCGTTTGATTCGAAAATGACATTCCCGCTGTTAATATACGTCTGCACACGTGCAAAGCCAAGCTCCTCAAACATTCGTTTAAGCTCAGCCATTTTTATCATATTATTGCCGCCAACATTAATTCCTCGTAAAAGCGCAAAATAAATGCTCATCTACAAACATCCTTTCTTTCAGCTGCTGATGTTATTTGACATTTATAGTATAACTGATTTCATCATATATCAAGTACGCCATTATTCGTCAAACAATCCTATAAATCGTTCCTACCGTTTGACATACTTTTCTGATAAAATCGTATATTCTTGTCTTGTTCTTATGCGAGCATACACGCTAATATGACAATTATTTTTATAAAGAAAGAGGAGATGAACCATGTTGATCAAAAAGAAAAATGATATTGCATTTATTTTAGAAAACTTCAAGCAACTCGCCCAGTGGGATGCAACCGGTCAAAAATTTTATTTTGTATTCGCAGATCGCAAACGTGGAGGACAATGGACTCTAATGAATAACAGTGAGGATCGATTCAGCGTACATGGATTAGGTGAAGATTACATGGATGAGCAGGAGCATTTCTTTGATGAGTCAAGCCAAATTCACTCATTCTTATGGGAAAATCGTGCTGCTTTTAATGCCGCCTTAAAACCTGCCACGATGTGCAGCTAGACGTAGATTAACATAAATAACACAAAACACACCTTTTTAAGCGTGTGTTTTGTGTATTGATTCTATAGATTATTTCTTAAAGCTCAGCCGCTGCTGAAGCAGCGCAGCAAGCTCCCCCGCATCATCCCATATCATTGGCCTAATGGACTCCGGCTGAACGCACAGCTCGTCCTCCTGTGTGCTATTCATCGTCCACACGACCTCAACATTTGCGCCAAGCGCATACCCAGCTGCAAAATAAACCTCCGGTGAATGGCTTGTAATATCCGCAATGATAAGCTTGCTTTCAGCTAGCTTCGTTATGGAATAATTTTCATTRCCGCCTGTATCTGATTGTTGAAACATAAACGGCAAATAACCAAACTGCTCTAATTTCGGAAATACATGCTCAAACCATTCCGCTCGCAATGGCTGATTGTCTGGGAGCAGCACACCGCAAGTTTTCAACTTCCTTCCCCCTGCTCTTGCTGCTGCTTCGTTCCATCCCTTCTCCGTAAG
>NZ_JBFTSN010000510.1:0-4121 GCF_056400045.1 Paenibacillus sp. 01L418 | reverse complement strand
CGAATACCCCATGTTTCACTATTAAATCATTAGCATATGATTCCAATTTTTTATTTACAAGCGATGATAGCTTTTCCTTTTCTTCAATTACTTCTTTTTCAAGTGCAGTCCATTGTGCATCTGTTAAGAATAGGGACAATACTCGTTTTCTTTTTTGCTTCTTCAGGCCGTCTTTTCTTCCAGCCCCTAAACGAGCTCCACCCCAATTATTTGTCTTATCATTTTTTTCAGTGCTAGTATCATCCATAAAATAACTCCGCCTTCTTTTCTCTCTATAAGTTTTTCAAAATTAATTTTTCGCCAGCTTTGAAAGTGTTTTATCGTATTTTTCTGTTCCTTTTAGTGCTATTTTCAGTATGGCCTCGTCTGCAGCATGCACGATCCTTGGAGTTGTTTCGTTTTTATTTACCGCCATATCCGGATCCCTCTCTTTCATGCACCCACCCCCTTGTATTGAGCCTTGACTTAATTTGTACCTAGCATACGCAAGGGGCGTCATGTTTGCATTTAATTTTGAATTGTACCGTGTATTAATTAACTTGACTATAGTATAAACTTTTCTTCGCGATTTAAAAAGCCGGATTACAGCTGATTGTGCTATAGTCCTTTAAAATTACCTAACATACTCATGGCTGCTGCCTACGATGTAAGTGATATCGTCAGATACCCCGTAATATCGCGGATGCTTTACCTTCACGATCGCAATGATCGATGGCCCTTTTAACGTATCCGAGTAGTAGTAAGGTGGCCCGCTATGATAAAGCATTGGGAAATTGCCGGTCTCTATTTTTTCGAACCACACGAGCTCAAATGGATCCTTCCAGATGCCGCCAGGTAGAGGCTGCAGGAGTGAATTAAGCTTGAATGATGTCTGTAATGAGTTGAGCAATGCCTTCTCCGATTTCATGGGATCAAATCGGATCTTCCCCATTTCCAGCTCTTCTTCTATGATCTGCAGTGATGCGTCATGCGTTGCTAGATCCATACCTTCTTTTAGCCCAGCTTTTAACTTGGTTGACAGGTGTTCATCATGACTCCAAGCGCTATAGATAATGAAAATGGGCATCATTAAAAGTAGCATAATGACCCATTTCATGATCGCTCCTCAATATACTCACTCATGATGGAAATGGGGTAATTGTAGTCTCTAGCTTCGTCACTACCGAATAAATTAAAAATTTGCGTAGGTCCCTGCGGATACCGAAGCGTAACCTCGATTAACTCACCACGAGGCGCCGTTATCGTTGTGCCGGTGATCTGAATCTTATCGCGGTCAAAATAAACGGCTGTTAATTCATCCAAGATAGCCTCTTTTATTTCTGGCGTTATACGCCCTTCAATCGCCGCTAAATGTGCAGCTTCAAACGCTTTTTTCTGCAAGACTTGGTCTTTATAACTAATCGTTCGCTCCACGCCTGGCTGAAACAAGTAGTATAGGAAAATGGGTGTCAAAATGACAAAACCAATAACAATTTTCATTAAAATCGCCAGCATGCCTATCTAGACATGCTGGCTACCCTCCTTCCTTATTTCAAGACTGTGGGTACGGTTGTGCTGTTAGAAATAGTATGCGAGCGATCCCTCTGCACTTTTGCATCACCGAACGTTCCATCATCTGCAAAGATAGTTAAGCCAATCAATACAAACATTGCTGCGATTAGTAGAATAGTACCCATTGCTTCTTTCATTTTAAAATCTCCTCTCGCCCTCTAGGCGTTTTAGTTTAGTGCATCCATGAGGATGCTTTTATAGGCATTCGCGGCCATGTTCACAAAGTAAATGACCGAAATGATTGCTAAGAATACGACCGTATGGCCCATATACCCGTTTATCTTCAATCTTTGCTTGCGACGTTGCCTACGAAAATCCAAAAACGTATCGTAGTTCTTATCAAGTAGATCGACGGCCATTTCTGGGTTAGACTCATTGATTTTTTCAAGCAAATCCGCCAAAGTTTTTGCTTCCTTGGTTCCTACGCTCTCACCAAAAACTTTGAATGCGCGGGGACCATCCACCGGAAGATCTAATAGCAAACGATCTAGATCCGGACGAAGCGCTTTTGTAAAAACATTAAATTCCGTCAGCTTGGCAAATACGCTTTGGTAATGATCATTATTCTCCGCCTGATAATCATTAGAGAGCAGCATATAAAGATCAATAATCTCATCGCTCTTCTGCTTTTGCTTTTCTTTTCCGGCCATGACCAGGAATAAGCGTCCTGGCGCTATGGATGCCCCCGTCAACGTCAACAGATAGCACAAAGTAGCGATGACCATCCCCTTCAGTGGATACTGCTGATAGACCAGGAAAAATCCATGCAAAACAATAACAACAATAATGAAAAGCAAATCGCGATAAAATTTGTATTGCCAGGCCGAACCATTTTTCATAAATCCTGCAATCGAAAAGGCTGCATCCAAGCGATCATCTTGATAGAGCTGCGTAATTCGCCCCTTCTGACCACCCGCAAAATGAATGAATTGCTTGATTAATTGTGGCGGTGGACTACGGCGCCGAATATATAAAATTTCTCGTATAAACAGTGGTAGAGAGATCACCATCAGTAGATACAAACCTAACTTAAAAATAGGGATTAGCATGGGTTACACCTCAATTTTCGGCTTGGACAAAATCAAAGAAGTCACTAAGCCAATCACAACAAAAATAATACAAATGATTAATGCCTGTAAGGTCTTCGGATCATCAAATAAGACGTGAAAGATAGCCCCTTCAAACATTTTATTAATGCCAAAAATGGCAGCCGGTACAAGGAACAAAGGGATATAGCCCATGATAATAGAATCCGTATATTCCGATTTTTCGGACTCGACGATTCGTTTCGATTCTTGCATATCGGTATGCACTTTCTCCAAAGCTCGTCCAATATCTCGATTTTCTTTCGCGGCTTTGGTGAACAACACACCGAGCTGCTTCGACCAGCTATTATCGATTTGATAGCTAAAGAGCGCCACACCCTCACGGATGGCCATCTTACCCTGCAGCTGTAATACAGATACCAATGCACTAAATGCTCGTTTCATCGTTCCCTGCAATTCATCAGCCGTGTTATAAAGGGCATGATAGAGATCCCCATGAATCCCAGGGCTCCGGTATTTTAGAATAAGGAGCTCCGTTGCTTCAATCAAAGCATAGCTATTTTCTCTGCGAATATTGTAGAGCTTAACTCTAAGCAAACCGTAAGGCACGAGCGCCGTTATGCCTGCTAAACCAAATGCGCGTTTATTCCACCAGGTTACAAACTCCCCGCCGTTAAAGCCAAGTAACAGGAGCAGATACATGACGCTAAACACGCCACCACTGAAGATAAGAAACTGGTTAACGGAGTTACGATGAAACGTCTTACTGGTTGACCGAAGCAAAAGCTCTAAATGACTAAATGTTTGTTCCTCATCGTTTGCTTTCTTCGGCGTATTCAGATAAAGCGGCACACTCCATGACCGAAAAATCATATTCTGCAAAGCACCAATGAACCGGAAAGCAAAGCCTGTGTAAAGCAGCATAATCGCCGCTTTTAATATCATTTCAAGAGATAGATCGAGCTGGCTAATCATGCACTAGCCTCCTCCCCCTCAAGGCTGCTTAATGCGACCTCTATGTTGGATCCAAGCATTGGCTTATCTTCAGCTAGTCGTTTTAAAGCAAAGAAGGCTTGTTCGGCGTAATGCGGCGCGGTTTCTTTCATCTTTTGCATGGTATCTACAGATAAATCATCGCAATATGTCCAGCTGTTTTGTTCCATATCCCATCGCATAATGTCGTGACAACTCACCTCAAAGGTATACGGATCTAGCCTAACTTCCGTCATTCGTAGAAGTTTTTTTGATCCATCATCAAGCTCCTTCATGACAATGATGAGATGGATATTTTCGGCAACCCGAATCAACTCCTCGCGGTACTGACGATTTGGAAATCGCTGCAGTACGAGGCGAGCCAATTGACCAGGGATATTAGCTATACGCTCGGTATGATAGCTGGTCATGGAGCCGCCTTTACCGCGCTCACACGAAACAAGAAATAGTTCCGTTTCAATGCTGCGCGTTTCTCCCACAATCACAAAGAAATAATCGGAGCGCAGTACCAGGTCAAACACGCTATCATAT
>NZ_JBFTSN010000509.1:0-4149 GCF_056400045.1 Paenibacillus sp. 01L418 | reverse complement strand
ACACTGTCGAGGTTAATCATCGCAACTGTGTTTTTCTTATCTTGAGCCGTCATTTGAGACACATAATATTGAGAACCTCTAAGTCCTTGCTCTTCCGCGCCAAACGCAATGAATTTAATCGTATACGGCGTAGCTAGCTCGGACACTGCTTTCGCTGATTCCAGCATAACCGCTACACCTGATGCATTATCATCAGCGCCTTTGCCTGCATTGACAGAGTCATAATGCGCGCCTACGATTATAACCTTAGGCGAGGTTCCTACTTTAGTCGCTACGATGTTATTTGAATTAACCGTTGTCCCACCGCGAGTATAGCTGAACGGCTGTACCGCAGTATTAAGGCCTAGTTTTTCGAATTCAGCCTTTACATAATTTCCGGCTTCAACCTCTTTCGCCGTACCCGCAACACGAGCACCGATTGTGGTCGCCATATAATTAAGATAATCATAAGCACTTTTACCAACCGAATCTTCCGGCTCAGCAAGTGCAGAGACGATCAGCGGCTCCGTATCCGAAGTTTCTTCCAGCCCCGTTGTTTCTGGAGCGACTGCAGTCTCCTCGGCAGGAACCGAACCTGTATCGGCACCTTCCCGCGCATATGCAGCACCAGGAGCAATGATAGAGAAAATGAGCATTAAGGAAAGCATGAGTGCGAGAAGCTTTTGAGAGATAATCTTCTTAGACATGTTCTTCCTCCTTTTTTGTCTAGCAATTAATCCAATAAACAGAGTGCAGCCAAACTATAGATTGACAATGCTATACTCATCACTCCCATTCCGCTTTTGCGTTAATCAATTTTGACTTAATCTAGGGTGCGCCTTATGTATATGTGGGTAAAGCGTCAAAATTTGTATACAATATACTTCTTTACGTGAGATAGTGTAACATCAACATTTCATATAGACAATGATATTTTCAGATATTCGATTAAAATTCGATAAAAATCAATCTATTATGTTATTTTATATGACATTAAATTTTAAGGATGCCGACTATTATTCATTCATAGTTTAATAGACGTAAGTTTAGCTTGCGTGAACAATAGCATATAATCATGTCCGCCAGCCTTTGAATCTGTACCTGACATATTAAATCCCCCAAAGGGATGAACGCCTACTAACGCTCCCGTACATTTACGGTTAATATATAGATTGCCGCAATGCATTTCCTGCAGCGCTGCTTGAATACGATCCTCTTCTTCTGAGAAAAAAGCTCCTGTCAGACCAAACTCCGTATCATTGTAAATATGAATAGCCTCCTGCCAATCCTTCGCCTTAGCAATCGCTAGTACAGGCCCGAATATCTCTTCTTGCATTAACGAATCTTTTGGAGCAACATCAGCAAATACCGTTGGCTCTATGAAATAGCCGCTCTCTATTCCTTTTCCTCCGCCTACTATTAATCTACCTTCACTCTTGCCTCTCTCAATGGCATTCAAAATCTTGTCAAAAGAAGCTTTATCAATAACAGGCCCGATTGCCGCATTCTCTTCCGGGGAACCCATAACAAGCTTGCTCGTTCTTTCTTTCACTTTTTCAATAAGCTCATCATACACATCCGCTACAACAATGGCTCTTGAGCCTGCCGAGCATTTCTGTCCTTGAAACCCAAAAGCAGACGCCACAATAGCATCAGCAGCAGCATCGATATTGGCCGTTTCATCTACGACAATACCGTCTTTCCCGCCCATTTCCGCTACAACTCGCTTCATCCATATTTGTCCCGGCGCTTGCTCAGCAGCCAGCCTATTAATACGCAGCCCTATTTCCTTCGAGCCTGTGAAACTAATGAATCTGGTCTTTGGATGGCTAGTCAAGTAGTCACCGATTTCTGCACCGCTTCCCGGCAAATACTGAATAACATCAGCAGGCATCCCCGCCTCCACCATCAGCTCATAGAACTTGTAAGCAATAATCGGAGTTGTAGATGCAGGTTTCATAATAATCGTGTTGCCTGCAACAATAGAGGCACTAGCCATCCCAGCGCATATTGCCAGCGGGAAATTCCAAGGCGGAATAACAATCCCGACGCCCAGCGGAATATAAGTCAGCCGATTGTCTTCACCTGCTAGCTTAACCAGCGGCTTTAGCTCATTGGTTTCCGCTAATTTCAACATTTCACGTGCATAATAATCCATAAAATCAATCGCTTCTGCGGTATCTGCATCGGCTTCTGCCCAGTTTTTACCTGACTCAATTACGAGCCACGCCGAAAAATAATGCTTCCGCTCCCGCATGAGCGCTGCGGCTTTCATCAAGCAGCTCGCCCGTGTCCATACCGATGTATGTTTCCACGTTTCAAAAGCAGCAAGCGCTGATTTCATCGCCTGTTCTGCTAATTCTTGGCTCGCTTTTGCCACTTCACCTACTACTTCATCCGACTTTGCCGGGTTGCGCGATACGATATAATCAGAGGTATGAACGGCATGACCTCCAATATGCAGCGGGTATTGCTTGCCTAATTCCGTTCTCACATGAGCAATTGCTTCCAGAAAGGCAGCGCGGTTCTCAGCATTGCCAAAATCAGTCATCGGTTCAGTAACAAATGGCGTTACATTCCATTCTCTCATTGTCATTCCCCTCTACTTCCACATATTTTTCAGTACAAACCAAACGTTATCAGGTCGTTCTGCCAGTCTTCGCATGAAATAACCAAACCAATCTTCACCGTAAGGGACATATATTCTTACTCTATAACCATCACGAACGAGTTCATCCTGCAGCTCCTCGCAAATGCCATAAAGCATTTGGAACTCGAATTGCTCCACTGGAATTCCCTGCTCTTTGATGAACCTTTTTGCGGTATCAATGATGGCGCGATCATGGGTCGCTATCCCCGTGTAGCTGCCGCTCTGCAAATGCATCTTTATTAATCTCTCAAATGATTGATCGACATCCGTTTTCTGCGGATAGGCAACCTCTTCAGCTTCTTTATAAGCGCCCTTCACCAATCTTAGGTTGGCACGATTAAGTCCTAGCTCATAAACATCCTGCTCCGAGCGAAACAAATAAGCTTGAATAACGATACCTACATGGTCATATGACTCTCGCAGCCTCTTATATAGATCAAGAGCAGGCTGGCAGTGAGAGTAATCTTCCATATCGATTCGAACAAAAATGTTCATTTTCGCAGCGGCATCCAATATCGTTCTCATATGCTCCTCGCACAGCTTGCTGTCTAGATCCAGTCCTAAGCTTGTAAGCTTTAATGATAAGTTCGCATTTGCATTAGAAGCAGCAATTGCCTTTAGCGTGCGCAAGCACATATTTGCGGAATGAGCTGCCTCTTCCTTACCTCGAATAAATTCACCTAAATGATCTAAAGTTGCCATTTTTCCTTGTTTATTAAGCTTCTTGACCGCTTCAATGGCGCTGCTTATCTCAACCCCAGCTACAAATCGGCTAGCTCCCAGCTTGAGGCCATATTTACGCGCCAAGCTCCCAATCCGAATGCTTTTGCCGAGAGTCAGAAAAAAGCTCCTCATCATTTTTTCCATAGCGAACCCTCGTCCCCTAACCGCCTAGATTCTATATGATTCGTTTGCCAAGCAGAGAGGTCGCCATCTCAACCGCAAGCCGAGAAGTACGCATGCCTACATCCAGCAGAGGATTTACTTCCACAATATCCATAGAGGTTACGCGGCCTGTTTCAGCTAGCAGCTCCAGCGCTAGATGCGCTTCGCGATAGCTTATTCCGCCTGGAACCGGCGTCCCTACACCAATAGCTTCCGCCGGGTCCATACAATCCATATCAAAGCTTACATGCACACCATCCGTACCGCTGCTCACAATCTCAATCGCCTTCTCCATGACTGCCTTCATGCCCATTCGGTCAATGTCATGCATCGTGAAGCAAGCGATACCTTCTGAGCGAATAAGCTCCTTCTCGTAATGATCCAAATCACGCGCTCCGATAATCACTACATTTTCTTTCTTAATGAGCTGTCCAGCTCCCGGTATATCGGAAAGCTTAAACTTCCCTAGACCCATCGCTACCGCAAGCGGCATACCGTGCATATTTCCGGAAGGAGTTGTCTCCTCCGTATTCAAGTCGCCATGCGCATCAAACCAGATAATACCCAAATTATTGTAATGACCAGTCAAACCAGCTAGCGAGCCAATCGCAACACTATGGTCCCCTCCTAATACG
>NZ_JBFTSN010000508.1:0-4170 GCF_056400045.1 Paenibacillus sp. 01L418 | reverse complement strand
GGGCTCGACAATATGTGGATTGGTTTGGATGATTGGCAGGAAGGGTTTATTAAACCTGCGTTTGTCAAAGAGGCAGAAAGTCTTGGTTATTTAATTGGCACCTATGACTCGTATCATTCAATCCATGAACCAGGAAAAGAGAAATGGACGACGGCTAAGTTTAAGGATACTTCCCTTTACGAGCATGCGACGGTGACCGATAAGAATGAGAGAAAAATTGTAGGGTTCCAAGAAGAAGGCAGAAAGCTCAACCCAACGCTTGCCTTGCCTAGTGTAGAAGAAAGAGTAACATCGATTTTCAATACTGGTCTAGCTTTTAACTCATGGTTTCTAGATACGGATGGTACTGGAGAAATCTTCGATGACTATTCGCCAGAGCATGTGACTACGGAAGAAGAAGATATTCAGGCTAGAATAAAGCGAATGGCGTATTTGCAAAAAGAATGGAAGCTGGTCGTTGGAACAGAGGGTGGCAACGATTTTGCTAACCAAACGGTTGCTTTTGCGCATGGAATAGAGACGCCATCATTCTCATGGATGGATAAGGATATGAGCACAAATAAAGAAAGCGAATATTATGTAGGAAGATATTATTCGAGCAACGGCGGAGTTCCCGAACTATTTGCTAAGCAAATACCGTTAAAGGACAAGTACAAGAAGCTGTTTTTGGATACTAGCTACACGATCCCATTGTATAAGTTAGTTTACAACAATTCCGTGATCACGACTTATTGGTGGGGCTGGGGAACTTTAAAAATAGAAGATGAAATTTCGAATCGAATGCTGTATGAAATTCTTTATAATGTGCCTCCGTTATATCATCTAGATAAACATGAGTGGGAAAAACATAAGGAAACCATAGTGAATCATTCTAAGGTATGGTCAAGCTTTAGTAAAAAAGCGATAAAAGAAGAAATGACGAATTATAAGGTTCTAACAGAGGACAAACTCGTTCAGATGACGGAATATGGTAAAGCGTTGAAAGTAGTGGCTAACTTCTCGGAAGCTTCTTTTAACTTTCAAGGCGAGGTGATACCAGCGAAATCAGCGCTAATCCTTGATGGAAATGATAAAACGATTTATACACCGAAAGAGCCCACAAAGAAATAAAAAAGGAATGGGCTCTAATTTTCAGCTTTATTTATAGAGATTTCAACGATTTTTGTTTTCTTTTCAGTTGAAGTATACCAGTGTTTCACGGCTTCATAATCTGATGATGCTAAATCAGCCGACTCGATCATAAACCGATCTTTCTCGATCCATTGATAGCCGAGTATAGGCCAGATTGGAGTAGACATGTATTCGTTCGTTAACGCTGTAGATTCAAAAGGTATTTTTTCCATAGTTAATAAATCAACAGCAATCAGCGTATGACGAACAATTTCTCCGCCTTCGCTATAACCGTATCGTAACAGCAGCTCTGTTTTATCCGGAGATAGTTGATAGTCTTGAAAAATGCCGTCACCCAAAGCGAGACTTGTAATTGTGGAGTTGCTTTCCTTCACTAAAATGGTTGAACATTGCTTATTTCCACAACTGTACTTTAACAATATGAAATGTTCTTGAGTGGAGAGAGTGAGCGCTTCTGATTGGGTCCGCTCGATTTCGGTCTTGCTATCCTCTTGCGATTGTAAATATTGCTTATACGGAGGAATAGCGTTAATCTTTAGCTTTAAGTTTTCTCCATTTTCGTCTTTGACTATGAGTGTATCAGATGAATTCTCGGATGGTTTCTGTTCAATGGAAATGGACTTTTTTAATGGATCAGTTTGAAGACTTTTTATGATAAATAACACAGCTGTTGCGATTATCAAAAGAATAAGAAGAGGTAGCAGTAATTTTTTTCTCATCTAGTTTTGTCTCCACTTTAATTAATAATGAACTACAATTCTAAACGAAGATTTTTGCTCGTATGTTGCAGGCTATTGTGATTCATATTCTTCTACGAAATAGGAGAGAGAGGTTTCCCGTGAGTTTATCGAACTTGAGGGAAGCCTTTTTTTCATTGATGCAGTATTCTCCCGAGCAAATACAAGCTTCATAAAAAACACTTTACAACATGCCTAGGTTAGCATATATTTTACTCATACCAAAAAAAGTTTCCTAAGGTAAACTAATTGTCCTTAAGTAAAATAAATTTTTTTTATTAATAATTTTGCTCTAGGGCAAAATTAATCCCTTATATTAACATGGAGGTGAATCGAATGGTATTTGATCCAAATCAGCAGTTCTCAAGACGAAACATCCTTAAGGTCGGAGCTGCCGGCGTACTAGGTGTGATCGGAGGCAGTTTCTTAAATACAAGTGCATTATTTGGCAGGTCTGCTCATGCGATGGGGAAGGAAGAAATGCATCATACGCTCAAAGACCAGATGAAACAAGGGATGGCGCATGGTTATGATCCGGGAACCGATTCAACGCCGGGGCTTGAAGCGGCAGTAAAAGCATTAACGGCTTTTGATTACGGGGTCGTTAGTACTTCTCCAGATGGCAGGACGATTAGAGAATACGATATACAGGCATGGGATGCTGAGGTGGAAATAGCGAAGGGCATTAAATTTCCAGGATGGACATTCAACGGCACGATTCCAGGGCCGACACTTCGTTGTACGGAGGGAGATATCGTACGAGTCAAGTTCGGGAACGGGTCCGCGCACCCGCATTCCATACATTTTCACGGTATTCATCCAACCCACATGGATGGTTTAGAGCCTATTTCGACGGGCAGTGAATTTGTGTATGAATTTGAAGCCAAGCCAGCAGGGCTGCAGCCCTATCACTGTCATGTTCCTCCGCTGATTAGACATATTCACAAGGGCCTATATGGTCACTTCATTATTGATCCTAAGAAACCAAGGAAACCTGCAAAAGAGCTAAGTATGGTCATGAATGGCTTTGATCTGGACTTAGATGGCGAAAACGAGGTTTACACGGTCAATGGCTACGCATTTGCGTACCAATCTAGACCGATTAAGGTGAAAACGGGTGAGCTGGTTCGTATTTATTTAAGTAATTTAACGGAATTTGATCCGATTAACTCCTTTCACTTGCATGCTAATTTTTTTCACTATTATGCCACCGGCGCTGACCCAGATGCGAGGCCGCAATATACAGATACGATTATGCAGTGCCAAGGGGAGAGAGGCATCATTGAAGTTACGTTTCCCGCTCCTGGAAAATATATGTTCCATGCTCATCAAAGTGAGTTTACGGAGCTCGGCTGGATGGGATTTTTTGAAGTCGGTTAAGTAGAGGGGGTGTGCGATGTGCAAAGTGAAATAATAAATAAAAAGCTGGGTAAAAAAGCAGTCTGGCTGCTTGGCATAATGCCCTTGCTGCTACTGGCTGGCTTGATTTCTGTTATCGCTTCATGGGGTACAGGTGTAGAAGAACAGCAAGCGGCTCCGATTGAAGTGCTCAATTTTGAACGTATTATTTTGACGGATGATGGATTTGAAGTTCGTATACTTAATTCTGGGCCAAAGGAGCTGACGGTTGCTCAAGTTGTTGTCGATGATTCTTTTTGGAATGCTTCCTACTCACCTAGTTCTACGCTTGAGAGATTCGGCAGCTCGACGATCTATATTCCTTATCCTTGGGTGGAGGGAGATCCTCATCAAATTAAGCTTATCACCTCTAACGGACTAATATTTACAGGGGATGTACCTGCTGCAATGAAAACGCCAACTGCCGATACCAATCGATTTCTACAATATTCACTAATAGGTTTTTATGTCGGTATCGTTCCAGTTGGGCTGGGATTGTTATGGTATCCTTTTATGCGTCGCTTCTCAAGCAAAGGCATTCAGGCGGTATTGGCATTTACAGTTGGACTTTTATTTTTTCTTGCTGTGGATACCATACAAGAAGGATTAGAGCTTGGTGCGGAAGCACCCGGCGTATTTCAAGGCACAGGCCTAGTCTGGTTCGGAGCGGCATTAAGCTTCTTATTCCTCATAGCCATTGATCAGACGAAATCCAAAAAGGCAATCCAGCATAATGATCCTGGCAAGCAGGTATCCTTCAAAATCGCGAGTGGAATAGGTCTCCATAATCTCGGTGAAGGGCTTGCGATAGGTGCTGCTTTTGCCGCGGGTGAGGCTGCGCTTGGATCCTTCCTTATTATTGGGTTCACGCTGCATAACATTACTGAAGGGATTGGCATAGCGG
>NZ_JBFTSN010000507.1:0-4173 GCF_056400045.1 Paenibacillus sp. 01L418 | reverse complement strand
CGAATGAGGTTAAACCAGATTATGATTATGCGGATGGCGTCCAGTTTGAGCTTCATAATCTGGAAGACGGAAAAACAGCTGCAACGGCTGTGCCCAATACCAAAGGCGATACAGAATTGACGATCTCGGCAACACGCCAAGGCGAAGCGATCACTGTTCAATTAGAGGGCAGCGGCAAAGCATTCTCGTTGGAACTGAAGGGGCTAGGTCCAATTCGTTCAGTTGAAGGGGTAAAAGCTGATGTGAAGGATACAGTTCTGCACATTGCCGCAGGCTCGAAGCAGCTGGCGTTTACGATTCATATCTAAACAAATAAGAGGCAGCTTCGTCCCAGCCGTATGCAGGCTAGGCCGAAGCTGCCCCTTTTATAGTGCCATTGTACGAGCATTGACCAAAATCGCATAAGAAAAGACTAATAATACAACTGGTTTTCGCATAGGACTGTCGATATAATAAAGATCAGAAAACAAAATCAAATACATCAAATAATAAATATAAGGGAGTGCAGCTCACATGTCACGAATGAATATTGGTTTGCAATTGTACACGTTAAGAGACGCTACCGCACAAGATTTTGAAGGCACGCTTCGCAAGGTTGCAGCAATGGGTTATGAGGGCGTAGAATTTGCAGGTTACGGTGATATCAAAGCTGAAGACATGCGCGACCTGCTTCAAGAATTGAATTTGAAAGCAATCGGCAGCCACGTCGGCTTGCATCTGCTTGAAGGCAATCTTGATGAGGAAATTGCTTATCTTCAAACCATTGGAGCTAAATATGCTATATGTCCTTGGTTGCCGGTAGATGCTCGTGATACAGAAGCATGGCGCGGACATCTCGTGAAATTTGAAGAGTATGGTAAGCGTTTCCGTGAAGCAGGCATTTCTTTTGCTTACCACAACCATGAATTTGAATTTGAAGTTGAAATCGACGGCCAAATCGTATTTGACGCTTTGTATGAGCGGATTGATCCGCAATATCTACAAGTTGAAATGGATATCGGCTGGGTACAATACTCCGGTGTAGATCCGCTTGCTTACATTGCAAAATATGCAGGACGTCTGCCACTTCTTCATTTGAAGGACTTCCGCGCTGGTGAGAAGGGTCAACAAATCGATACAGTAGAGCTTGGCCGTGGCGATTTGCCGCTTCTTCCTATTATTGATGCTGCCTCGAAAGCATCTGTAGAATGGATTATTGTTGAGCAGGACACTTGTGCGAATCCTCCGATTGAAGCTGTTGCAGAAAGCATGGAATGGTTGAAAACTAATTTTTTGAACAAATAATAATCTAATTAATAATAGATAGGGGAAAATATTCATGTCTAAAGTACGTGTAGCAGTTATAGGTTGTGGATCGATTTCGAAATACCGTCATATCCCGGAATATGCAGCTCATGAGAATGTTGAGCTTGTTGCATTCGTAGATCCAATTATCGAGCGCGCAGAACACTATGCGAATTTGCATGGCGGCAAAGCGTTTGCTGATTTCGAAACGATGCTTGCAGAAATCAAACCTGATGCAGTAAGCGTATGTACGCCAAATGCATTGCATGCTTCAATGTCAATTACTGCAGCTAATGCGGGCGCTCATGTTCTTGTTGAGAAACCAATGGCTGTAACAGATGAAGAAGCGGAAGCGATGATTGAAGCAGCTAAGAAAAACGGCGTTCACTTGATGGTTGGTCATAACCAACGCTTCATGCCGCCGCATGTTAAAGCGAAGCAAGTATTGCAGTCCGGCATTCTAGGCAAAGTACTTACATTCCGCACATCGTTTGGTCACCCTGGTCCAGATGGCTGGAGCATCGATGGCGCAGAAAGCTGGTTCTTCCGTAAGCCAGAAGCTATTATGGGCGCAATGGGCGATCTTGGCGTTCATAAATCCGATCTTATTCGCTGGATGCTTGACGACGAAGTTTCAGAAGTAGCTGGATTTGTTGGCACGCTTGATAAAGATACCGATGTTGATGATAACGCATCATGTTTGCTTCGTATGAAGAGCGGTGCAATCGGCACGCTTGTAGCAAGCTGGACTTACTATAAGGGTGAGGACAACAGCACTATTTTGTGGTGTGAGAACGGCGTTATGAAAATTGGTACGCATCCTGACGATCAAGTAATCGTGGAGCTGCGCAACGGCACAGTTGAGAAGCATAAAGTAGGCGCAATCTCGACTAACGATAAGCAAGAGACAAGCGGCGTAGTCAATGCTTTCTTGGAAAGCATTCTTACGAACACAACACCTGCTGTAAGCGGTGAAGATGGCCGTGCTTCTTTGAAAGTTATCTTGTGTGCATTTGAGTCACAAGCAACAGGTAAATTCATTAGCGTAAACTAAGTAATGTACAGGAATGCCTTCAACCGACGTGCGCAAGCCGTGAGGTTGGAGGTATTCTTTTTTGCACACTATCTTGCATTGTAGAATAGCATGTGGTAAATTATACAAAAGACGGAATTGCTGTACAGTGCTATACTGTATTGATTAATAGTAAGTTATGCTTAGTATCTTTCCACATACAGTACCGAAGAATTAGAACTTCAATGATGGAGGACACGAAATGAACATTCAATTTAAAAAGGGCGTGCTTGAAATATGCGTTCTTGTGCTTGCGACAAGGGGAGATCGATACGGCTATGAGCTGGCTGTTAAAATTTCCGAAAAGTTTGAAGTTGCAGTCGGAAGCGTCTATCCATTACTAAGCAGATTGACACAGGACGGCTATTTCTCAACCTATTTGAAGGAATCAACTGAAGGCCCGCCTCGGAAATATTATCAATTAACAGCAGAGGGCTGGAGTCATATGCGCAAATTAATTGCAGAATGGGAAAGTTTCACGCAATCCGTAAATGAAATTGTAGAGGAAGGTTTAAGACCATGACGACAAGAGATCGATATATGTTGGAGCTTGAGAGCATGCTCAAAGTCATTCCAGAGCCGCAGCGGAAGGAATGGCTGTACGATTATTATCTTCATTTTCAGCAAGCGGTAGAGAATGGTCAAACCGAGGAGCAAGCAGCAAGCGAGCTGGGAGATCCAAGAATGATTGCGAACGAGATGCTGCTTGGATACCGAGTTAATCAGGCAGAGACGAACAAGGGCTTCGGAAAGCTCTCTAAGGCTGTATTTGCAACAGCAAGCCTTGGTTTATTCAATGTTATATTCGTTCTAGGCCCCTATCTGGCTCTGGCGTCGGTCATTGTTGCTTTATGGGCGTCAGCTTTGGGAATAGGCGTAGGCGGTATCGGAATCATGGTAGAGAGCTTATGGAATGGCACATTTACTATGCCACAGGCATTGACGATAGGCTTGATTACAAGCTCAATTACGATTTTACTCATCATCGGCTTAAAGGCACTTACAACTTCCTTCTATAAGATGACCTTAAAATATTTGAAATTCAACACAAGAATTGTAAAGGGGAATAACAAATGAAAAAACTAGCCGCATTCGCTTTAATTTTGCTTGGTATAGGAGTACTTTGCGCGTTTTTTGTATTCGATAAAGATGAACTTGTAACGAAATTTCAGGGCGAACCTTTTTTGCAGGAAAAAACGATTGATGCATCGTCCATTCGCTCGATCCATGCGGAGACGGATACGTTTAATATCACTTTCGTTCCCGGCACAGCAGATGATATTAAAGTGAGACTTGAAGGAGATGTAAGTGAAAAACTTGCTGGAGACGTCATCCTAACGGCAGCTCCTAAAGGGGATACGCTTAATATTGAGGCAAATACGAAGGATCGTTTTACATTCGGTATTTCTATCGTTAACTTGAAGCTGACGATTGAGGTGCCTGCTAAGCTATGGACCTCAGTTGATATCGAAACCGATACAGGAAACATTGTAGTGAATCAGATGGAAGCTGACAAAATGAAATTAAAATCAGAAACCGGCAATATAAAATTAACGAATTACACGGCTCAGGAGCTTGAATTAAAAACAGATACTGGAAACATTACTATTGCGGACGGAAAAGGCATCCTAAAAGCGGAATCTGAGACGGGAAATGTACGAGTTGAAACAGATGAATTGCGTAGCGATCTTACAATTAAGACGGATACCGGGAATATCGTCGTTAATGCAGATAAACAGCCTGCTTCGGCTTCTATTCGTATCAAGAAGGATACCGGAAACAGCAAGGTGGATTGGGATGGTTTCTCGGTTAACAAG
>NZ_JBFTSN010000506.1:0-4177 GCF_056400045.1 Paenibacillus sp. 01L418 | reverse complement strand
GTATGTAAGACCCCTTGAAGACGACGAGGTTGATAGGTTCGGGGTGGAAGCACAGCAATGTGTGTAGCTGACGAATACTAATCGGTCGAGGGCTTATCCTAAACACGTTTACTGTGACCCATACATCCAGTAGACAGCAGCATAAAGGCTTCAGCAAGCCTAATCTTTCGTATCCAGTTTTCARGGCGCAATACGCCTTGATATTCAACCGTGCCTATTTTGAGGTTGATGCTTTAATAACATTCAACTCAAAATACAATGTTCCCTGATAGCTCAGTTGGTAGAGCACTCGACTGTTAATCGAGTTGTCACAGGTTCGAGTCCTGTTCGGGGAGCCATTATGCTCTCATAGCTCAGTAGGTAGAGTGCATCCATGGTAAGGATGAGGTCACCGGTTCGAATCCGGTTGAGAGCTCCAGAAAACTTTCAACTGTAAGGACAAGCATAAATTTTAGCATGGCCCGTTGGTCAAGTGGTTAAGACACCTCCCTTTCACGGAGGTAACAGGGGTTCGAGTCCCCTACGGGTCACCAAATTATTTTTACAAATGGCGCCTTTATCCTTGGACGCTTAGCTCAGCTGGGAGAGCATCTGCCTTACAAGCAGAGGGTCGGCGGTTCGATCCCGTCAGCGTCCACCATATCGCTATTGGGGATTAGCCAAGCGGTAAGGCAACGGACTTTGACTCCGTCATTCTCAGGTTCGATCCCTGAATCCCCAGCCACTTATACTATGAGTCATTAGCTCAGTTGGTAGAGCACCTGACTTTTAATCAGGGTGTCGTAGGTTCGAATCCTACATGACTCACCATTTTTTATCTCACATGCGCGCGTATGGCGGAATTGGCAGACGCACTAGACTTAGGATCTAGCGGGCGACCGTGGGGGTTCAAGTCCCTCTACGCGCACCATATTTAACACCCTTCATAGGGAAGCACTCTGTATGTCAACAGAGTAATGTAGGTGGAAGCCCTGCAAAACATGGTTAAGCTTCAAAGAGTCACATATGCGCGTATGGCGGAATTGGCAGACGCACTAGACTTAGGATCTAGCGGGCGACCGTGGGGGTTCAAGTCCCTCTACGCGCACCATACCATGAAGAAACCCTTGGCGAACAAGGGTTTTTTGCTGTTTATATATGTGTTTAATAATTATGTAGTAATCATCCATCATGCTTGATTTTATAACCACGCTTATCATCCACATCTATTAATCGAATAGCCCGGAATGACCATTGAAGCTGTATAGCGCTTGTTCAGCACCATATCTTTGCAACTTATGCTCTAATCGCATGCCTACCTTCTCAAGGAGCCTGCAGGAAGCAGTATTTGCTGTTTGTGTCTCAGCTATTACTTTGCCAAGCTTTAATTCATGAAGTGCGTACATTAATAATTGAACGACTACCTCGGCTGCGTAGCCGCTACCCCAGCTTTGCGGAAGAAATTCATAGCTGATTTCCTTAAACCTTCCGTCTATGTGATTATCTAAGGAAACAACCCCAATAAAATCATTGTTTTCTTTTAGTCTAACCGTCCAAATGTATGACTCCTTCGTTGATGAGCGCTCTAAAGCATCTAGAAACTTATTTAGATGATATTCCACTGGTACAGCTCCGCCTAAGTATTTTCTAACCTCATGACTCGAATATATCCTTTGCATGTATTTTAAATCTGATTGTTGTAATGGGTCCAGCTTGCATCTAGTGGTTTGCATATTGGTTATAATCCTCCTTTTATGTTTGCTTAGGATASCTTGTTCAAAACACGATCTACCTCTACAGTAAGGTGATCCTGCTCAATCGTATGGGGTTAAAAATGTACAAGGTTAATTGTTTTGAGGATAAATAGTAAATGGAATTAGTGTTTTATATAAAGAAATAGTAATCCCATTGCTAGATTTGTAGACATGGTTTTGTGATCGTAACATAGGGAGTTACAGGATGCCAACCTATTCCTGAATAGAATTTGAGGGCTCTATTATCCATATAATCCCTTCATTTTTAGAATAAACCTGTCGATATAGTTCATTGGGACTAACTGGAATCTACACATAAGAAGGAGAAGGAGATCAGTCAGATGCAGCAAAAGATGAAAAAATGGCTTGTTAGAGTAGTAGCTATTCTGCTTATTATAGTGTTGAATGTGAGCTACACAGGAAGTGAATCATTAGGTGGTAAGGGAGCTTATAGGGGTTCCTCCGTTTCTGCGGCAGAATCGACGAATGAGACAAAAACGGTGGCTTCTAATGCGAAGGGTTCTGCTGCCAGCAAAGCAGAAATCGAGTACTGGCGATACAAAGCAGAAGGTACTCTATATCCTCCGATTGTTATGCCGAGTGGAAAGCTGCTGGTAGTAACGAATAATGGATGGTTATCCTTATTAGATAATGGCGGAAAAGAATTAAAAAGAATAAACACATATTCGAAACTATCCGCCCCAGCCGTAAATGGAAAAGGACAAATATTTACTGCAGGAACTGGTGCTAGGCTTTATCAATATGATGAAGGCGGCAATGGCGGTCAGAAAGGTATTTATTATTTTAAAGGGAAAAAGGAACAATTAGAGCCATCTGGCATGGTGACGGATGGGGAAGGTACTCCTTATTTTGCATATCAGCATGCTGTTTTATCGCTGAGCAGTGTGGGAGAGCAGCAGGCTGCTCTACTGCCAGAGGGAGTCTCGGTTAAGGAACTGGCCGCAGGTAAGCGCGGCGTCTATGTACTGGGCAGCAATGGCGTGTTGTATGCCGTGCGCGGCAATGCAGTTGTATGGGAAGCGTCGCTTGAGCAGACGCTGCTTGGGGCGAAGCTGATCGCAGGCGATGTGAGCGGCGGCGTGATGCTGCTTGCGGGCAAAGCTATCGCTGCGTATGAAGAGGACGGCAAAGTCCGCTTCACTCGCGAGCTTGCAGCAGCGCCCGCAGGCGGTTGGACGTCTCCGGTGCTTGTGCCCGGAGACAAAGGTACTGTCGTTGCCGCGGAGCGCAGCGGCAACGGCATAGCTGCGTTCCGCCTCGCAGACGGGGCGGAACTATGGCGCATTAGCGCCAGCGGGGCGGGAGGCTTTGGCCCCGCGGCGCTTGCGCCGGATCTTGGCGCCGGCACGGTGCTGGCCGGCGGCCGTTCCGGCGCTGTGTACGCGATCGACGGCTCTGCCGGGTCGATCGCGTACACCTACGGCGGTCACACCGCGGTTCCCGCGAGCGGTGTGGCGCCGCAGGGCAGCGGACGCTTCGTATATGCGTCCGCTAGTACATTAATCGCAGCGGGGCCAGTTCGCACCGTTGCGATCACCTATGCAGCAGCGGCGGCGGTTAAGCTGCCGCTGGATACACGGCTCCTGCTCACGGACAAGCTGAAGCTGTCCGATCCAGTCGCTGTCAGCTATCGCTCCGACAATCCAGCGATCGTTCGTATCAATGAGAAAAGCGTGGTAACCCCGGTTTCAGCCGGATCAGCTAATCTTTATGTCGATGTTACAGCTAGCGGCTACAAAGGCCAGCTGAAGCTTCCTATTCAGGTTACAGCCTCTACCTTGAACCTAAAGGTGAAGCATGAATCCAAGAAGGTTGTTGCAGCAGGCCAGTCGTTTACGGTTCAAACTGTTACCATTCCAAAGGGAATGCCCGTTACTGCAGGCCTGGCAAGCCGTAAGATAGGCGTCGTTCAGTCGCTTCAATCGATTGCTAAAGATTACCGTGCAGACGCAGCGATTAACGGAACCTATTTTGAGGCTTATGGCGGCATTCCGGAGCCATATGGAACGGTAATTGTAGACGGCAATGTGGAGCATATAGGCAATACAGGGACAGCGATTGGTTTTACATGGGACGGCAAAGTAGTTATGGATACGCTGCGCGTCAAAATTTTAGGTGGAACAGACGGTTCTTTTAAGTCGCCTAACAACTGGTATGCGTATTTTATTAATCGAACACCTGCAGCAGGCGCATCGTCAGCCATTATGTTCACGCCAAAGCGTGGTGCTAAGCTTGGATTTGCACAAGGCACCTCAGTAACGGTCAGTAAGGGTGTCGTGACCAAAATAAGCAAAAAAGAGAATGTCAGCATTCCAGCAGACGGATATGTTCTCGTCTATACAGGTTCTGAGGAGAAGCTAGCCTCACGCTTTAAGGTCTCGTCTATACAGGTTCTGAGGAGAAGCTAGCCTCACGCTTTAAGG
>NZ_JBFTSN010000505.1:0-4178 GCF_056400045.1 Paenibacillus sp. 01L418 | reverse complement strand
TGCATCTACATATGCATAGTTTTCTATTGAAAACGGGATGTTTACGCCGCCTTGGGGGAACATGATGTGGCGGAGCGTTCCAATAAACAATGGCAGTGCAGCAAGTTTGTTGTACCAAATTAGCTGCATGACACCATGGCCTATGGACGCGGTACGATCTTGACTGCAAAAGCCAAAACGCTTCTGTATGCGAGGATGGAGCTTTTGAAAATCAGCTCCTAACGCTTGTTCATATATAGAACGCATCGTGATTTCCCCTTTTCTATTCTGTTTATTTAAATTGTCTTTTACAGCGGCTCGCTTGCGGCAAGTGACGTCTGCTTAAATAGGCTGTTAAGCCTAAACCAATCATTGGCAACGTAAGCGTAATTGGATTAAAAGGCGACTTCAGCAATTCTGAATAGAATAGAAGCGCTGGCATTGTTAATGAAATAAGTACCAATACGTGAATAATATAAATCCATTTTCTCCTATGGAAACAAGCGATTAGCACACCAAGTCCCATTTCTCCAATACCGATCAATTGAACCATTTGCAGCTCCATTCCTTTAAACCAACCCACCTGCCTCATCATTGTCAACTCTCCCGTTTCTGGGAACAAGAGCTTAGGCACAAGGCCTTCATAACACCAGAGCAGAACGATGAAGCAGACGCTCAAATAATGAAGCAAAGCTCGCTCTGCAACTACAGAAGGAGGAATACGTTCCTCAAGCCATATTCGCAATCGATCGAAGCTCCATGCGGTAGCCCAGCCAAATAGGGGTCGGAATACAAAGCGATCCAAAATTCGTCCTGCAATACCGAAACGAGTCTGATAATTAAATAATGTTATAAAGGACTGTTTGTCTCCAAGATCCTTGTACTTCCAATAACCGCCTCCGATTCGTATAAGCGAGATTGGCTGCTCTGAAGCAAAAGTTAACGTTGATACTCTTTCATTTCCATCTTTGAAAATTGTGCTGCTCGTTTCTCCTGTGCCTCTAATGTTTAGACCAAAGCCAATTCTCGTTTCATATTGGAATTTCTGGATGTCGGATTCACTATTTTTTGGAAAATATTGAATTTTCGAGAATCGGAGATCCCATTGCTCATGCAGCTGTGGGATTTGAGTATACGCCCACAGTTCATCCTGTGTTGCACGAATTTCAAGCTCGACGTAAATCGGTTTTCTATTCATTCATGCTCCTCCTATTCCATCGTCCAAAAATCTCTCTAATAACTCTGGTGTCGGGATGATGCACATTTCATGTTTCTCAAACCAACGATAGCGATTTCGCGCAATAATATGATAAACATAATTTCTCCAAGCAAGCGGTACGAAGCGAAACCAATACAACAACCTCCACCAGCCGTCAAGCTTGCGAAATACTCGAAGCGCCGCTTCGGATTTGGTATAGTACTGATTCGACTGCACCATTACAAACGTATCAAGATCATCTATAGGCAAATTTCCATCCTTAAGYAACTGCTGGCCAACAGGCGACTGAAGCGCAGCAAATCGAAAATATTTCTTTTTATCTCTCTTCACGACAAAGTGAGTAATTTTATTACATAACATGCAATTTCCATCAATGAGCAGCACAGCAGCTTCGTCGTTGTGTGAGGTTATTGCTTCCATGTTAAATCGCTCCCTCTCTCGTTTTATTTTAACCGCAAGCTGTATAGTAACGGCAGTTCCATCTTTCATAGAACGACAAACAAAGGGGTACTACGTTATGTAGTACCCCTTTGCCTTCTAGCTATGTAAAATAGGTTATTCCTTCTCATCCCGCTGGAAAAATCCTCTTCGCTTCACTTTTTCCACAGCTTCTTTGCTGCTGCGCACGCCAAGCTTCTTGAGCATTTTATTGACCTGATTTTTGAGCGTGCTCTCTGCCTTGTAAAGCTTCTTCTCAATTTGCGATTGCGTGTAGCCGGCTTCAATAAGCTCGAATACTTCACGTTCTGCGCCTGTTAATTCCTTAAGCTGCTCCTCGCGCTTTAGCCGAGTCAGCTCGTTAAGTAAAGCCTCCATAGGAGCAGAATGATGATATGCGTTACGAATCGTTTGCGGCAGCTCCTGAAAGCGTGTCTTCTCCAAATACTGTACAGCACCCGCTGTAAAGGCCTGAGTCATCGTCTGCTCATCATTTAATGACGTTAACATGATAATCTTGGCGGGAGAATGCTCATGCATAAGAATTGCTGTATGAATGCCGTCAAGCCTGCTGCCCTCCAGCTGAATATCCATTAGTACAACATCAAACGTAAGCGTGTGTGCAAGATTGATCGCATCGGTAGAATTAGTTGCCGTTCCTACAACAAGCAAATCAGACTCTTTATTCAAAAAAGTAGTGAGCGCTTTAATCCAATCCGTGTCATCCTCAACGATAAACACTTTGATATGACTCAAGGTTGCTCCCTCCTTCTCTACTCATTTTAAAATCTTTTTTCGCGGCCATATTAAGGCTGCACGTGTTCCTACACCTTCTTGGCTGGTCAGAATGACCTTTGCACCGCTCTTTTGCATAACATTATATACATAAGATAAGCCGAGTCCGAAATTCCGTCCACTTTTCCCACTGCTATAGAAGGGATCAAACACCTGGCTTAACTTCTCCTCCGGGATGCCCATGCCACTATCCTGCACAGAAAGCTCCGCCCCATTCTTATACGCTGCAAGCCTCACTACAATAGCTCCCCCATTTGGCATTGCATCACTTGCATTCATGAGCAGGTTACCAAATGCCTCGCTTATATGAATGGGATCACATTGGATGATAGGACGCAGCTCATACTTCGCGGTTAACGAAATTCCTTTATTTTGCATCAGACCCTCATGCTGAAAAAGAACTTTTTCGATGAGCTGATCGAGCTGAACCGCCTGCTCTTTCAGGGTAATGTCCTTTATTTGACTATGAATACGGCTGATCATCTCAAGCATATGATTGGATGCATTCGTTATGATCTGCATATGCTGCATAGATTGCTCATTCGATTCAGGCAGCAGATTTCTTAAATTTTCCGTACTGATGGCTATTTTTCCAATTTCATTTTTTATCGTATGATTAAGCATCGTAGTGCCAGTGCTAACTGCTCGCATCGTACTTTCCATTGGATCATGCTCAAAGCGGAGTTTAACACCAAGAACACCATACATGAAGGTACATAACAGCGCGACCGACAACGAATAAATCATAAAGACTGATATATAATTAAAAAATTCAAAATCCGGTGTAATCACCTTTGCCACATATATGAAGATTAGAACAGCCAGCAGTGTTGGAACCATTATGATTGTGGTGATAAAGCGGCTTCGCTTTATTCTTGCATCACGCTCTTTCCAAAAGGATGCGACTAATAAATAACAGGAAATTAAATAATAAGGCGCGCTCCATAGCAGCAGAAGGTTAAAAAACCATTGCACATTAGAAGAAATCATAACAAATAAAGCCATCAAAAAAATCGGAATGGAAAGATAAAATTTCAGTTTTTTTCTCATTCGGTTATGGTCTAGAATAGACGCATATAGTAGGCAGAATACGAAAACAGCATAAGGCGTGAATGTATAATTAAGAAATTGCAGTAGATCAGCTATTAAGAATAACCCATGGTCTATTAAAACTTCTGAGAGTCCGCCAATTGAAGCGCTGAACAAAAATAAAGCAGCCCAGTGATTCGATTCGCTACTGCGATTATTTAAGATGACAATTACGGCTGCCGTAAATAATGCGACAAAATAAAACAGCATATAGGGTACCATCCTGTCATTGTTTGTATGTCTATCCTACCATATTTTTAGTCGAACGATTCCGCTGTGCAATAAAAAAATCCCGATCCAGCTCTAACGAGAGGATTGGGATTTTTTTGAATAAACATTTTAGTAGTCCGATTTCGGCTTACGTGGCTGAGGTTTCGGCTTATTCTGAACGGCTGGCAAATGCCTCATGCTTCTGAGCATTGGTCCTTTGCAGATCGGACAAGTTTGCTCCGTTGCAGCAAACTCATCTCTAACCCATGCCTTGCAGTCCGGATTTTTACATTTGAAAATTTTGGTCGCCTTTAATTTCGGTTTTTCTTCTTCGCTAGTTGCCACGCTTCTGTATTCCCCTTTTCTCTCTATGCTTACGTCATTAATTATTCACATCGTTAAATAAACAGGGATTACACAAACTGGCTTGGATAACGATACGCTATTC
>NZ_JBFTSN010000504.1:0-4179 GCF_056400045.1 Paenibacillus sp. 01L418 | reverse complement strand
AGTATGAAGCCCTTACTTAAGCTTAATTTTCTTCATATTTGTTGTCGTTTGATAAGGAAGGAGACAATAAATTGAACAACTAAATGATATGAAGGCAGCCGATCGATGATGGCTGCCTTCATGCCGTTATTGCACATATACTTTAAATTGTGCTATTTATTTATAAATTGCTCCATCCAATTCTGCATGGCATCAACAATCTTCTCCAACTGGTCATCTTCTCCGATTTGAGGATCACTATCTCCCTTTTGCAGGCCATAAGATCCGAATTGTCCGTGATTCCCGCCATTGATCGAAACATATTCCGTTAACTCGGGAAGATTGGCTTTTGAGCTTTCCCATACTTCATGTTTAAGAACCCCGTCAGACGTACCTGTAATTTGCAGCGCGGCAAGGTCGGTATCGGCAAGGTTTCCGCTCTCATCGGCATACGATGCTAAGAAGTAGATGCCTGCCAGTTGATCGCTGTGCTCTGAAGCATATCTGGCCGCAAACGCGCCCCCTAGCGAGTGACCTCCGATGACAAAGGATTCCCCCGGATGCTCCTTCACGAAGGAATCGGCCTTGTTTTGCCCAAAAATAGCCAGATTAAGCGGCATTTTTGCAATGTATACACGATGACCTAGCTTAGCAAGCTCGCTTGCAAACGGCGAATAGCTACCCGGCTCAACTAATCCGCCAGGATAAAAAATAATGTTGGGCTGCATGATGCTTCCATCCGCTGGCTCGAATGTGTACCCGTCTTTCCCTTGTGTTACATTTACCTCGCTGTTGCTTTGCAATGCCGACTCCGCTTTATTGCTTGGTGCGTATGTTTGAGATTTTAGATACAGGAATGATCCGGCGGCAACAAGCGCGATGAGGACGAAGCCCGCGAGCAGGATGCGCAGCCATATGCGTTTTCGTTTTGTCTTTGTCACTGAGCAGCTCTCCTTTGAATAACTTTCATTATTTTTCAATTGTTGCAGGCTTGGAAAGCCTCCATGTCAGATAACTCATGTAGGCAAGCATGCCAAATAGTACAGCAATAGTGGTCATATGGGCTAGTACAACGAACATGTACAATTCCGGACGGTTAAGCGTATACAGCATGCCTACACCAGTAAGAACTTGGAACAAAATGAGACCAACAGCAAACTGGGCTTGCATCGTCAATTCCCGATTGCTCTTGTAATACTTGTAAATCCAAAACCACAACATGACAACCAGCAAAACCAGCAGCATACCGGCGATCCGGTGAGTCAATTCAATTGTTATCCCTCCTGCCAATTCCGGCAACCGACTGCTTGTGCAAAACAATCCGGTACAGGAACCTGCCGAATCGGTATGACTTACAAATGCGCCGGTATAGACCACCAGATAAGAATATACGGTCAAGCACCATACAAAATAGCGAAATGCCTTGCTTGTCCTCGGCATTTTCTCGAATTTCGCAAGTCCCCGCGCTTTCTGTTCTTGCCTCGAGCCAAGACTCGTCATTAAAGAACTCGCTAAAGCGATAAAAGCAAAGCCCAAATGGAGCGCCATCACAGGGGAAGATTGTGAAAATACGACTGCTAATGCACCCATTGCGCCTTGAACGATGACAAAAACCAGTGTTAACGCTGCAAAAAATTGCAGATCTTTTCGCTGCTTCAAATACACTAAAAAAGTTAGCAGTGTAACCACTGCCAAAATGCCTGCAGTCGTACTCACCAGCCTATGCGTGTATTCGATGACGGAAGCAAGCGT
This sequence comes from Paenibacillus sp. 01L418, assembly GCF_056400045.1. Classification (NCBI taxonomy): domain Bacteria; kingdom Bacillati; phylum Bacillota; class Bacilli; order Caryophanales; family Paenibacillaceae; genus Paenibacillus; species Paenibacillus sp. 01L418. The sequence continues at coordinate 2,448 of NZ_JBFTSN010000504.1, read as the reverse complement.
ATGAGCCGGAACAAATTCCCCGTGACACAGTGGCCATTCCGTGCCGCATCCCAGACCTGATTCTGTTCTGGTGACGATACCACCTCCAAATGTCGCGAAAAACATAAACAGCGTTGTTGCGTAACTAAGCCATTTCAACCGAGTAATCGTTGCCAGTGTTTTCACCTGCCTTTTCTAGATGCAACCATGACAATTTTCATGGAGGAGATACTTTGATCTCATTAATTATATTTACCGGTAGGTAAATTATCAAGGTGCTTTTGATTAAAATGATGAATTGTCATAAAATATTCATGGAGGTAGTTATGATAAAAAAACACTCGCAACGTGCGCCAGGTAGACCCAAACATGCAAAAGATGATCCTTMCATACGGGAAATGATTATTAAGACTGCATCCAAACGTTTTATGGAGTATGGATACGAGTCTGTGTCGCTGCTGCAAATCGCCGAAGAATGCCAAGTGTCCAAGCCTGCTATTTATTATCATTTCATTAGCAAACCGGAATTATTTAAAGTGGCAGTTACAACCGTCTTAAATCAAGTACATAGGCATATATCTCGTATTCTACAGGAGGCCGAACACCTCGAAGACGGATTGGTTACAGTAGCCGAAGCGCGGTTAACCAATCCCCATGCCGAAATTGAAACGATGCTGAGAGAGGCTGAGCCCTTTTTAAATGAGGAACAACTAATGGAAATAAGACAATCCGAGCATAGCATCTACCAGTTATTAGCGGAACATTTTCAAGTGGCAATGGACAACCATGTGCTTAGAGTCAACGATCCTATGCTTCTGGCACAAACCTTCTCCGCGATGATGCTGCTAGGAAATCGAAAAGACACCCTTCTAAAATACGCATCCAATAGGGCATTGGCAAAAGAAGTGGTTGGAATCTTTCTGCGAGGCACATCCAATGTGGGTAACAAAAAGTAAAAAAACTGAGCAAAATGACATTTATCGTATTTCTTTATGATAAATTTCTTCTAACAATCAAAGAAGGGGTCACCTTTGTTTAAACTATGTTTATCTGCAGTTTGATTCGCTCAATAAATTTATAGGTATTATCCCTTATGTCTCAATACACTATACTTTTAGCTTAAACCTAAAATACGAAAACCCATAAAATCAGGGGTTCGAGAAAATCAAAACTAGTAATTGCATTCAATTATGGAGGCTGTATTTGCAATCGGAGCCAAGATTAATGAAATTAAGCATCACTTCGCCCCTTCCCACATGAAGGGGCAACGGAATTTCCTGAGATTAATTTAGGGATTATCACTGTACGTGTGCACGTCTGCAATAGTTGTAAACATGTTGAGCTTTTCTTTAATCCACCGCAATAATATCAAACGAGCGCCGTAGACTTTACGGCACTTTATTTCCCTCTTGTCCAATAATGTGACTTCAGGGGCATATTCCCTCCTTTGAAATGTATAGCGAAGATCTAGATATCGATTACGGCGAGCATATTCAAATATTATTACTTATCTATATAGCGCCATCGTGCGATGKCAAAGCCACACAAAGCACTGCCTTTGACAGTCGATGTCCTCGCAAATCCAACTCATTTCCAATAGCGCAGCCGATTACCGTCACATTGGTGGGCCGGGTTGACGGCACTCCCACTTGCTGATGAAATTACCATTCGTTTGAAAGAAGTCTAAGAAGCGAACGAAGCTGCCGAGGAAGTCCCAGATGCGCATGCGACGTACAAAGGAGCCTATTTGATAATAATCAATCACCAAATCACCATGACGTTCCCAAACAAGCACTTGAAGTTTAAAACAAATGCTGGCGGATTGAGGTGTTTTTCCAAGCGGTCAAGTAGGAGCTTGGATCTGAGAAACGTGTCATTCCACATCCGAAGTCCATCAATATGCACTTTGGAGCTATACCTGTGAGAGCGCCTCTGCTTGATCCATGAGCGTATCCCGCCTAGGACTCCAAACATGAACGCCTACTTCGAGTCGTTCCATAGCATTTTGGAGCGCCATCTGTTCGGCATACGAGATTTCATGACCTACGAGAAGGCTTATGAAGCACTGGAGGAATACATGGACTTTTACAATAATCTAAAGATTCACGGGGGATTGATTCAGATGTCTCCAGCTCAGTTTTCAGAGTGGACCAAGACGCTGGAGGACACTTCAGCCTTCCATAGAAAGGTGTAACAGCACGATAATAAGAGCTTACCTAAGAATGAATATTTTTGTTCGGTAAGACTCCGGTTTTAGGGGGGCTAGCCGTTTACACCATCAGTAAAATGAAGCGTTGCCTTCTTGAAGTTCCAGAAATTTCGAAGAACGATTTTTGATATGTAAATTTATATATATTGCTTCCATTCAAATCTTTTTTAAGTAATTTATAACACATAAATCCATTTTGAAGATATGGTAGTCTACAAAAATAATATACTTATGATCTCATATTCCGCTCAGCTCTACCT
>NZ_JBFTSN010000503.1:0-4181 GCF_056400045.1 Paenibacillus sp. 01L418 | reverse complement strand
ATAAACCTTTAATGCCGATCCAACCGGAGAGGGCACCACCCGTGATCGGGCCAATCATGTTGCCTAGACTCATTGTGCTGGTGTTGAAGCTGTAGGAACGGCTCTCCATGCCGTCAGGTGTGTATTTTCGAATAAGGGAGTTTACGGCTGGGATAAGCCCCCCGAGAAAGATGCCAAGAAAAAAGCGGGCAATGAGCAATTGCCATACGGTGCCTGCCATCGCTTGTGGGATAAAGGCGAGCGACGAACCAACAAGCGCTACGCCAAGTACACGTTCTGCGCCGATTCGGTCACTAAGCTTACCGAGCAGCGGCGAGGACACGAGATTGGAGAGACCGGTGACTGATCCGACGAAGCCTGCCAAGAAAGCAAGGTTGGCCGTTGTCCCGTGAAGCTCCTGAACATAAAGCGGAATAAGCGTCATGGGGCTCATCATAGCGAATTGAATGAGAAAAGTGACGGCAAATAACGCAGTAAGCTGAGGAATGCCGCTTAATTTCCGAAAACCTTCGATGACGGAGGCTTGCACGCGAGCAGCTGCTTTCATGCGGTCAAACGGTTCTTTTACAACAAATAGAGCAAGCAGCGAGGCTGCGAACAGCAAAGCTCCTGTCAGGTAGAAGATCGGCCTAAAGCCAATAGAATCCGCGAGCAAGCCGCCAATAAATGGGCCAAGTATCGTTCCGGCAATGCCTCCTGATTGAATCGTACCCATCGCGAAGCCCATCTTATTTTTTGGCGTTGTTGCTGAAATTAATGCGATAGATGCAGGGTTGAAGCCGGATATTGTCCCATTCACCATTCGAAGCAGCAGCAAGTGCCATGGAGTTGTGGCAAACCCCATCAATACCATAACGATGGACATACCGAAACCAGAGCGGAGAAGCATCATTTTGCGACCGTACCTGTCAGCCATCTTTCCCCATATAGGTTGAAAAATAAATGACGTCACAAAGTTGCCCGCAAAAATAAGCCCAGCCCACACGCCGATCTCATGCTTATCGGTTAAACCTAAATCAAATTGCAAATAGAGGGACAGGAACGGAATGATCATCGTCATCCCAGCCATAACGAGAAACTGTCCGAACCACAACACGATCAGATTTTTTTTCCATTGTTCCATAAGAAAATTATAACATATGTGATCAAGGTAACAAAAATGGTTCTAATGACTTATTAAAATTACATATTAATGTCGAAACTTGTTCTTTTGTCATAGAAAAATATACCTAGCTATAGTAAACTGAGATTAGAAGAAAAAGGAATTAATTATGTCGATGGTGGCTATGAAGAAGCGGGTGAGGAATCACAAATGAGATTTTATAAGAAAGCAGAAGGACAAGCGGGCTTTTCACTAATTGAAGTGCTGGCTGCATTTACAATACTATCCATCGTTGCTCTAGCAATGACAGCATTTTTCACGAATGCACTCACTTATGCGAAAGGGAATCAGAATAAGACAGTTATGGTGAATCTAGCACGGAATGCTTTGTTTTATATGGAGAAGCAAGAATTTGATCCGATCAAAAAATACTTTGTTGTGGATGGCAAAACAGAGATTTCATGCGGGGCGACAAGCTGCTCTGAAGAAGTGAAAAAGCTGGTTTCGAATGGGGATATATTATTTGAGGTTCTTCACCCAACGATTAACGGTGTTGCATATCAAATATCGATTGAATATCAGAAAGACATTATGACCGATCTTTCGCTTCAAGGAAAAACAGCGAATTATTTAATCCCGATTAACGTTCTTGTAGAGCCTATTGGGGGCAGCAACAATGCTCGTGAGGTAACAAGGGTGGAGGGCTACATAACAAATGAGAAAATACGTTAGTAAGCTACGAAATGAAGAAGGAATTTCATTAATTGAACTCATCGCATCAATGGCTTTGCTTTCGATATTTGGAGGAATCATATATTCCGTTCTCGTCTTCGGAATTGGCACTTATAACAAGATCGAGATTGAAAACTCCTTGCGTGATGAGGGAGATTTAGTTATGTCCTCCGTTATTAACGAGTTGTATACTTTTGCGCCAGATTTAATAGGGTCAACGGGGTATGGTATTGAATTGTCCAAAAACGATCCCACCGAAGTGAAGATGATCAAGATCGATAATGGCGAAATAATGGTAGGAAACCGCGATCTCAAAATAAAGTCAACGATTGCTCCAGCGTCTACTATCAAACTCATTTGTGAGAAGCCTGGGGCATGCAGTACAGGACTTATTGAGATAAAGCTTGTGCTTAATCAAACCCACGCTGGAAAAACACAGCAATTAGCATTGGAAAGTAAATTTGGCTTCTAGGAGATATGCCATGATTCGAAATGAACGCGGCTATGCGTTATTGCTCGTTATTTTTATGATTCTTTTATTTACGATATTAGGGACAGCCATTTTAGGTGCTAGTTTAGGCGGAGCAACTCGAACAGAGACGCGCGAGAACGATGTTCAAAGCCTTCATCTAGCAGAAAAGTCTCTTAATCAAGCCGTGTCTTATCTGATTTCCGAATATGATGGACGAGAGGATATTAGCTCTGAGGAATTACAGAAATATATGACTCAAATTCAGAATTTGGATAATTTTAAAGCGAAGCTTACGAGTACTGAGTTGGATGGGGCTAATGCAGAGATAACTGATATTAAGGTGGAAAGTGGAAGCAACCTTCAAAGTTACAAGCTTAAGCTTACCTCTGAAGCTGTTGTAAATGGAGTTAAACGAAAAATGGTTCAGCATGTCTTGATTGATTCCTATCCAGAATTTCTGCAGTATGCCTATGGTTCGGAACAGGATGTTATTATTAACGGCTCACCGTATGCAATGGGTAACGTCTATGCAGGGCATGAGTTGAAGATTTCCAACCGAGCAGAATATAGGTATAAATCACTGGGAGATCGGCAGCTTACTCAATATCCAAGGCTAGATGGAAATCTATTTGTGCCTTCATTTCATGCCATCAAATATTTTGAAAGCACTGATAAAGCTCAGCCGGTCGTTTATAAAAGCTTATCGACAAATGATGAGAGTGAACTTCAAAGAGTTCTCGGTATTAAATATGAAAATATTCATCTTAAGGATAATGGCAAATTCAGATCCATTAATATTGATGAGTCATTTATTGACAAAGCAATTGAAGCAACCAGCAACAGTATTGGCGTTCGAGAAAAGCTGAAAACGGTATTTAATGCAAATAATATGAATCCTTTTATAGATGAACTCAGTAATATGGGATTGAAAAAAGTTGCAATTGTGACGCAACCGACGCTTCCAAATCAGGATGACCCGCTTGATGTAGCTAGATACGAGGCTGAGATCATTAAATATGAGGAATACATAAATGTATTCAATTCGGTTTTATCGGAATCCATCATACATCAAGGGAATCTGACTTTAAACGGGGTAGATTTTAAAAAACTCACCTATTCAGAAGATGCAAGAAATTCAGGGAAATGGTTTATCGTAAATGGTGATTTGACGATTGTTAATCTTAGTTCTGATTACTTAGATCTTAAAGCTAATATACTTGTAACGGGCAACGTGTCGATTAAAGGTAAAAAGATTAAGGTGGACAGCACGATTTTTTGTTTAGGAGCAGGCTCAAGTTCTAATGAGACAACGATTGAGGATGCTGAACTAAAAGGAGATCAAACGGACGGGACAACGAAGCAGCTGGTACTCATTTCAAAGAAAAACATTTTGCTAAATCGATTTGATGCCTTCACGAATTATGGGAAATATGAAGGGGAAGGCATTAAAAAAAATAGACTAGATGCTTTCTTTTATACAGAAGGCAAAGCGGAGCTCTACGGGGTAGGTTCAACGTTTTGGTTGAACGGCGGTTTTTTTGCAAAAGGCGACCTAACCATTAATGCTGTTTTAGGGAATGTGAAAGAAAAATCAGATGAATCAGGTATAGACTTTCCATTGCAAGATAGCAGTGTAGGCAAGCTGGACTCTAGATTTATTGTGGAATACAATAATAAGATCTTTGAAGACCAGTACTCAGGTTTGCCTCGCGTCAAGCAAATAAGTGTAATGGTTGGAAGTAAGCAATTAGGAGATTAATAAAGATGCGAAAGCCTTCAGAATACGCAGTCCTATACTCTGAAGGCTATTTTTTGCGTCATGATGATGAAAAGAAAAAAAGCCGCCAAGCTATTGCTGCTTGGCGGCTTTGACCG
>NZ_JBFTSN010000502.1:0-4188 GCF_056400045.1 Paenibacillus sp. 01L418 | reverse complement strand
CTTCTGAGCTTCGTTAGAGGCAGTTTTGGCATCTGACGGCGCTACCCGGGAAATGAAGCAGCGGGAGCCTCCGTTTGTGAAAAACTGATTAACCGCATGCGCAAGAAAACGGTATGAGCCAAAAGCATTTTCAGATAAATAGGAACCATATACACGTCCAAAATCAGCTGGACTTGTAATAAGCTGCGGTAAACCCTCGACTGGTCCGCGAGCAGCAAGCCCAATAAAGCCCGCTGTGCTCGTACTAACACCTTCCAGTGGTTTGGCGCCGCTCTCAAATTCCTCCACATAGACGCCTGGCGATAAATACTCAGCCATGTGTGATCTCCTCTCTGAATCTATTTATGTATTAGGTAATGGCAGGCATATTTCTCCCGCGTCAACCCCAAGACCAATTGGAATGCGTCAGAATAGTTAATCCTACTGAAGGACTAAAGTCTGCGCTGATACTACTTCACCCGCTTGCGCCGTCAACTCGGTCGCAGCGCTGCCATGTTCATTAATTGCAAACACTTTAATAGGAAAACTGGTGGGCAGTATGCCGCGGAATGGAAGAATAACGATACCGTTATTTGCACTGCTCGTTTGAACAGCAGGCAATAATAGCGCGCCTCTTCGATAGTTTTCCTGCAATGGCTGCTCGAATCGCAGTCCATTGCCGGGCAAAATCTCAGCTACACGCACAAGCTCCTCATTGCCTTGACCGCGAAGCAGTAAGCTCTCGCCTGCAACCGTCTGTCCCTGCAACTGCCCCACTGCTGCTGTATCTGCACCAGCAAGCAGCGAATCTTGCATAATTCTACCTCGTGCTGCGGCATCCTCGCATATGTAAGCCCAAACCTCAGCATCAGCACAAGGTCTGCTAGCAGCATCACATAACTCAAAGGTGACAGCTGTCGAATCTGCAGGATAAGCATATTTGGGACTAGGCAAAAGCGGTACTGTAATCATTGGGTATAATTTTGAAATAGAAGCGGTTTCAATCTGTTTCCTGTAGGGTATAAATACAGATGAGGTAACGGAGAGCACATAGCTGCCAGAGGGAAGGTCAAGAAACAGAAAGGTCCCGTTAGGCTTCCGAATGGGTTTCTTATGAATGCCCTCAAGTGAAACGGATAACGCGGAAGGTGCAAGCAGCCTTCTTGTCCATACGTCAACTGGCGATACAACAAGCGAGCAGCGAGTTACCCTCGTTGAACGATGGTGTGACATATTAGCCACCGTCCTTTTCCTCAAGCACAATATGACGCTCGACAACTCGCGAAACCGGCTTCACACGATTCGAATCGAGCATGACAGGGCCTATGCGATAGACGACAGAAAGCTTGTACGGCGTATCACCGAACTGCCAAAGCTTCAGTAAATCTTCGCCTTCCATGCTGACTAGATTCATCCTTATCGCACCGTTTCCTTCAGCAAGCGTGCCTTCAAGATATGTACCGCTGAGTACGGCATTATCATAAAAGACCTGCATAGCACGACCTAATATCCGATGCTCGTCCAATGCACGCGTTAATCGATTCGCACTCGAATGCGCTGTCATTAAAAAATAAAAATCAAGCGCCTGCGGCGGGTACTGAAGCACACCTCCACGATCCACCATGCCCGTCCGGCGAGATTCGCCATTTTCCTTAACGTTGAACAAAAACAAGGAAAGAGCTAGATCGCCTGCATCCCGGGGCGAAGCCATTCCGATCAACTCGGGACGCGGCACTGGGTCAGGCGTAAGATGATCACGTAGCAAGCGCAGCATGCTGGCTTCCAAATCCGCAATAACCGTATATCCACCCATCAGCCTATCACTCCCAAAAAAATCAAAATGGTATTCGATTTCTATTATAGCTTCTCTACTACCAATTGACTACGCAAAATTACTCAATTTATGTCAATTTTCCTGACTTCGCGAACCAAATTCAGTAAAATTACTACATTTTACAACAAATTATTAATAAAAACTTGCTAGTTATACGGTTCGAACGATTCTTTCACGACAATTTTCCCCATCTTGTGGAGCTCTTGACGTGTCGCACGAACCATATGCCTCATGCCGATTGAAGCTTGCTCCGAGGCAGCCATAAACGCGGCAGACAGGACAATATTTTTAATATGACCGCCTGATGCATCGATGCGCGCTGCTAGAAATGACAGATCAAGGTCAGGATCAAGCGGCGCATCCTTAGGCAGCAGCGAGCGGAAAATTTGCTCCCGATGGGCGGCATCCGGGAATGGAAAGTTAACGATTACCTGCATTCTTCGCAAAAAGGCTTCGTCCATATTTTGCAGCAAATTGGTTGCTAGAATCGAGATACCCTCGAAACTTTCAATGCGCTGCAGAAGATAGGATGCCTCCATGTTCGCGAATCTATCATTTGAATCTTTTACTTCCGTTCGTTTGCCGAACAAGGAGTCTCCTTCGTCAAAAAACAGGACAGCCCCGCTGCTTTCCGCTTCAGCAAACAGCTCTCTCAAGTTTTTTTCCGTTTCTCCGATATATTTGCTCACAACGCGCGACAGATCAATACGGTAAAGCTCTAGTCCCATCTCTCCCGCAACGACTTCAGCTGCCATCGTTTTGCCCGTGCCAGGAGGCCCAGCAAACAACATGCTTAAGCCTCGACCATAAGGCAGCTTATGACCAAAGCCCCATCGATTAAACACCGTTTCGCTATGCTTATGCCTGCTGCACGCATCCTTAAGAAGCTCCAGCGGCTCCTCTGGCAATATCAGATCATCCCATCGCCGAACTAGCCGTTGCTTCTCCGCAAGCTCGGACAAACGATGCTGAACCTGTGTTCGCGAGGCATGGGCATAATCATCAAGTGTAGGGAATTCATGCTTGTTATGGTAAGCTAGGCGATCTGCTTGTTTGCTCATTCCCTCGATCTGCCCAGCTGTAAAAGCATACTTATCGGCTAAATGTCTAAGCAGACTACGATCCGCTCTTTCATCGCTGCAGCGCTGCCAGAGCTGCAATCGCACTTCTGCGTTAGGAACATGCACAGTGTGGCTCGTTAATGCAGAAAACGCTGGAAGCGGCAGCTGTGAGGAGCGTCTTTCTACTCGCGTTAGCCATAACACGACAGGGAGCCTTGCTAATTCTATATAGTTAGTAAGCGCCTTGCGAACCCTTTCCTGCTGATGAGGCCAGCCCTCAGCTGCGCTTCTTTCACCCTCCCCCTCATCGAAGCATAAAACAGCTACAGATAAGAGTGATTCACGTACAATATTGTTCAACTGCTCCGTCATCGCATCTTCATCCTTAGCAAGCTTGTCTAGCTTGACAAGCAGCAGCGGCTGCTCCAAAGACTGAGCCAGATGTCTGGCATGCAGCTTTTTGCCGGCGCCCGAAGGTCCGCTTAACTGAATAAACGGTATTTCATACTGCTCATTCTCATCATCTTGAGTGAATGATTTGTCTCCCTTGAAGGATCGTTCCCTTTGCACAATTTGCAGCAGCATGTCTTGAAGCTCGCAATTAAACGCCAGCTCTGGAGCTGACCTCGCCCCATCGTATAAGGTACAAACGTCTTCAATTCTGGAATCCAGCTTTTCAGTATCCAGCAGAAACGAGATAATACGGGCGTCCATGCGCAGCGGCTGCTTCAGCATGCTTCTCTCAGCGGGTACTGCCGCTCTGCCTGATCTCAGTACAAATCTGCCAAGGGTCGAATAACCTGCGAGCAGCGAACGAGCATGATAAAACTCTTCTTTCGAATCTCCTAACAATCGCAGCGCAAGCTCCGCGGTAGGCACCCGCAGCGTAACGTCGTCATTCAAATAGCCAAACCAGCTTTCATAACGTGAATCAAGCTCAGCTGCAAGGCATAACATAACGCAGCGTTTTTCCCATGTCGAAAGACGAAGAGTCCATGACAAATAGGCGAACGGGAGCCTTGCTCCCTCGCTTACGCTGTCATGGATGTGCTGTGAAAACTGTCGTTCCGCCTCTACACGAAATTGTCTAAACGAAGCTAGTGCATCTACTTCCTGTAAAGACTCGTTTCCTAGAAACGATCGTTCTATATCGATAGCATTAACGACGAGGCCGCGCATTGACATTGGCGTTTGACCATCGATTTCCTTGCTCTCAAAATCTGCAAGAAGAACTCGCAGCCCTTGTTCCAGCAAAGCGAGCTCGTCACGTAAATAATCGAATCCTGTTTCATAAAATCGCATGATGGTTCACCC
>NZ_JBFTSN010000501.1:0-4202 GCF_056400045.1 Paenibacillus sp. 01L418 | reverse complement strand
ATACAGAATGAGAAGAACGAATGATAGATTGCTTTAAAAGTCCTATTTGTAAACCTAATGCTTGCTCGGCTGCTTCGCATGTTGCATCGAGTGCCTCGTCTGTACTTTTCTCATCCCAAATCAGCGTGTTGTCTAAATCGAAAATAATCGTTGTCATAAGTGTTGAACCCGTCCTTTTTTTTAGTTTGTTGTCTTTGCTAAAGAAATGAAAAAAAGGTTGTTGCACATAAAATACAGCATTCGGATCTTTAAAACAACTTAAAACCATAATAAAAGCAATTAAACACACAATCTTTACTTGTGTTTGACACTCACTTAACAAATCTATTTTAAACTGCTAATAGATCAACGATGCAAATGTTTTAACTTCATCATACCGTTCTTGAACGATTATTACGAGAACACAAGGAGAATGAGAATGAAAAATGAAGGATTAGCGATTAATGGTATTCGCAAGGCATTTGGCAGCTTTCAAGCACTCCATGATGTCAGCGTTCATATTCCGAAAGGGAAATTCACATGTCTGCTCGGCCCAAGCGGCTGCGGCAAGACGACATTGCTGCGTATTATCGCAGGTCTTGAACAGACTGATGCCGGCACCGTTATCCTTGATGGAAATGATATTACGACGCAGCATACGTCCAAACGCAACTTTGGCATCGTTTTTCAATCGTATGCGCTATTTCCGAATCTAAGTGTGAGCGACAACATTGGCTATGGTCTCAAAGGGAAACAGCCGAAGCGTCAAATTGAAGAACGCGTGAAGGAAATGCTGGAGCTTATTGGACTGACTGAGGTGAGGGATCGGTATCCAGCACAGCTCTCCGGAGGCCAGCAGCAGCGGGTGGCGCTCGCAAGAGCAATCGCCTTATCGCCTGATATTTTATTGCTGGATGAGCCGCTTTCTGCGCTTGATGCGAAGGTGCGGGAGAAGCTGCGCGAACAGCTATGCGAGCTGCAAGAGCGGCTTGGCATTACGACGGTTATGGTTACGCATGACCAAGAGGAAGCGCTGACGATGGCGGATCAGATTGTCGTCATGGATCAAGGACGGGTTGTCCAAATTGGCACGCCGCAGGAGGTATATGACAAGCCAAATACGCCTTTTGTCGCTGATTTCATTGGGGCTATTAATTTTTTCCCTGTAGGAACAGAAAGATGGATGGGGGCAAGCCCAAATGATTTGTTAGCTATAAGGCCGGAACATATCCAGATTGATGAGGAAAAGCATACGGGCGGCCTATCCAATGATAGCGGAATTAGCGGATTTGTTCAGCATGTGGAGTTTCGTGGCGCATTCTATCGTGTAAGCTTGCAGCTCGCGAATGAACACGGGAAGCACTCGGACATAAGCGTAACGGTAGATATATCCGCGCAAATAGCTAATCGATTTGAATGGTCGCGCAATAAGCTGTTTCATCTTCAAATGCCGAAAGAGCGTATGCTTCATTATCCTGCGGCAATCGCTGGGAACGTGGGGAGGTAGAGAATGAAAGGGAAAATAGATCAAGCTCTGCCCTCGCAGTGGGTGAGAAAAAGCAATCAAAAGTTACGGGAGAGCAATGGCGTTATTAAGCTCTTGCTAGTCCTAGTCCTGCTCACACTTATTACTGTCATTGTTCTGCCGCTGTTCGCGATGTTTAAGCAGGCGTTCATGGATTCAGATGGAAATCTGGTTGGCTTCACTCATTTTTCATCGTATCTGCAGTCAAGATCACTCATTCAATCGATGCTGAACACAATTACCGTATCCACAGCTACAACCGCGATTGCTGTACCGCTTGCCTTTGGGCTGGCGTTCGTACTGACTCGCACAAATATTAAAGGAAAGTCCTTCTTCAAAGCTCTTGCCATGCTGCCCTTATTCGCACCAACTATGATGCACGGGCTCGCGCTTACTTATTTATTTGGTCATCAAGGTCTCATTTCTACCGGATTGTTCGGACTGCTGCCGTTTGAGTGGCGAATTCCGCTCTATGGAAAAGTAGGCATCATCATTTCAGAGGTCATCTATACGTTTCCGCAGGCGTTTCTTATTTTGTGTGCGGGGCTTGCCGTCAGCGATTATCGCTTATATGAGGCAGCAGAGTCGATGGGCGCGAGCAGCTTGCGAAAAATGTTTACCGTAACGCTGCCGTCTGTAAAATATGCGCTGCTCAGCGCAGTCGTCATTTGTTTTACGCTCAGCTTCACCGATTTTGGCGCACCGAAGGTCGTAGGCGGACAGTATAACGTGCTGGCCACTGATATTTTTAAACAGGTTGTCGGCCAGCAAAATATGTCTATGGGAGCTGTAGTCGGCATCGTGCTGACCATTCCCGCCATTCTCGCGTTTATCGTGGATCGAATCGTCACGCGCAAGCAGCAGGCTTACGTCACATCAAAGTCTGTTCCCTACTCCGTGAAGAACAATCGGCTGCGCAATGTTTGGGCGTATACGTATGCGATTGTTTTATCAGCCATGATATTGCTGTTAATGGGAGCTGTTCTGCTTGCTTCGGTCGTGAAGAAGTGGCCGTATGACATGTCGCTAACGTGGAGCAACTTCGACTTCTCCAATGCAGCGGCAGGTGGCTTTGATCCGTTCTGGAACAGCATTGAGATGGCTGCTTGGACCGCGGTAATCGGGACGATCATTACGTTCTTGTTTGCTTATTTGATCGAAAATGGACGTGTCTACCGTCCGATCCGGCAAGCTGCTTATTTCTTGTCGATTTTGCCACTGGCGCTTCCAGGGCTGGTCATCGGATTATCTTTTATTTATTTCTTTAATCATCCGGCCAACCCGTTTCACTTTTTTTATGGAACGATGATCATTCTTGTTTTGGCTAATGTTGTGCATTTTTACTCCGTTCCATTCATGACGGCGACCGCAACTTTAAAAATGCTGGACAAGGAGTTCGACAACGTCTCGGAGTCCATGAATGTCTCAAAGCTGCGGACATTTTCGCGCATTACGGTGCCATTGTCCTTGCCGGCCATATTAGAAATGGCAGTTTACTTTTTCGTAAATGCAATGGTGACGGTATCTGCACTGGTCTTTCTGTATGCGTCGGACTTGCGAATTGCCTCGGTTTCCATCGTCAGCATGGACGATGCGGGCGATACGGCAGCGGCGGCAGCGATGTCAGTACTCGTTGTGCTCCTCAATGTTGTCGTTCGCTTTCTATATGAAGCGGGCACCGCAAGGCTGAGACGCAAAATGTCAGCTTGGCAGAAGCGATAAGGCGATGCCAAAAACAAGTTTTCAACAAAACAATTACACAATATACGATGGAGGTTTTTACTCATGATTAAAACAGTCATATTAGATTGGGCAGGTACAGTGGTTGATTATGGAAGCTTTGCACCGGTTGAAGCGTTTCGCCGCTTATTCGAAGAAAGAGGCATTGAGGCGTCGTTCAAAGCGATTCGGAAGCCGATGGGTCGTATGAAAAAGGATCATTTGCGCGATATTTGCTCCGATCCTGATGTGTCTGCTGCATGGCAAGCGAAGTTTGGCAGCATGCCAAATGAAAATGACATTGATGAAATGTATGAAAAGTTTGAACCGATGTTGTTCTCCATTCTTCATCAATATGCAACACCAGTGCCCGGAGCACTAGCACTTATTGAGAGACTGCGCGAGCAGGGCATCAAGATTGGAACGACGACAGGATATACGCGTCCCATGATGGACATTATTGCTCCGGAAGCTGCGAAGCAGGGATATTCGCCAGATAGTACAGTAACGCCAGATGAAGCAGCCGAAGGCCGCCCGCATCCATGGATGATTTTCCGCAATGCGGAACTGCTCGGTACGTATCCGATGAGCCATATTGTCAAATGCGGCGATACCGAAGCGGATATGAGAGAAGGCCGTCATGCAGGCGTATGGTCAGTAGGCGTTATTTTCGGCGGGAATGAAGTGGGTTTGACACAAGCGGAAACGGAAGCCCTGTCTGAGGGCGAGAAGGAGAAGCTGTTTGTTGAAGTTTCGGATCGCTTGATGCAAGCGGGAGCACATTTTATCATTCGTGAGATTGGCGAGCTGGATGGCGTTATTTCACACATCAACGAAAGACTACAAGCGGGGGATCGTCCATGAAATCACATAATGATGCATTATTGCTAACAGAAAATCCATATCTACTTCTTACGCCAGGACCGCTAACGACGACTCGAACCGTGAAGGAAGCGATGATGAAGGATTGGTGTACGTG
>NZ_JBFTSN010000500.1:0-4208 GCF_056400045.1 Paenibacillus sp. 01L418 | reverse complement strand
TCCCAAGGCTTCTTTTTTGTTGCCTTTTTTACCATATGGAGGAGAATTCGGTTGCAGGAAGAGCATATTATTGTTGCTGGTTTAAACGAGGCTGGCCAATCATTTATACGAACTTTGCAGTTTCATCAATTAAAATTTATCGTTTTGACAAATAGTAAACAGGAAGAAAAACAGCTTCGCAAGCAGGGCATCAGCAATGTTTTGTACATCAATACGAATGATCGTCAAAGCTGGAATGTTCCTTCGATGAACATTAGCGAGGTATTTATATTCGAGAGCAGCTTGGCGCTTAGCTGCCGCTTTGTACAGTGCTGTAGAGCTTGGACCTCAAAGTCCATTTACGTCATCACACAGCAGTGGAATCCAAGGGCTATTTACAAGGGGCTTGGAGCGGATCATATCGTATTCTCTCATACCGGTGAAGTCGGTTTTCTATTAAGCAACAAATAATGCAGGAGGGGTTTACATGCAGGATTTTTATATGTTCGGGGCGTTGTTAGCTAGCTTCGGTTTATTTTACGGATTTTTAACTTGGTGCTCCAGTGTTATTGAGAAAACAGGGGGCGAAGGCTAATGACTGTCATAGCGATAGCGGCTGTATTTGTTTTCGTTTATCTGATTTATGCTTTAATTCATCCGGAGAAGTTTTAATAGAGGGGGATTTACAAGATGGATATTTTACAATTGCTTATCGTCATTGCCGTTCTTGTATTGTTAGTTAAGCCGCTTGGTACTTACGTCTATCATGTGTTCTCAAATGAACACAATCGGTTAGACAAAGTATTCGGAGGGACGGAGCGATTTATATTTAAGCTTATTGGTCTCAAAAAAAGAGAGGGCATGAGTTGGAAGATATACGCACTCAGCTTTGTTGCAACCAATTTAATTTTAGTTGCTTTCAGCTATTTGATATTGCGGTTCCAAAATGCACTGCCGTTTAATCCAAATGGCATGGCAGCCATGGAGCCTACACTGACTTTCAATACAGTCATCAGCTTTATTACCAATACGAATCTTCAGCATTACAGCGGGGAAAGTGCCTTATCTTATTTCTCCCAAATGGCGGTCATCATGATGATGATGTTCACGTCAGCGGCGACGGGCTTCTCGGTTGCCATCGCGTTTGTTCGTGGGATTACGAGTAAAGGAACGACGATCGGCAACTTTTTCGAGGATTTTGTAAAAGCACACACAAGAATTTTTCTTCCGATTTCCTTTATTATCACGCTAGTGCTTGTCGCTCTTCAGGTGCCGCAAACACTTGATCCAACATTTACAATTAAAACGCTTGAGGGAGCCATGCAGCAAATTGCAATCGGTCCTGTAGCTTCGCTTGAATCCATCAAACATTTGGGCACAAACGGCGGCGGTTTTTTTGGAGTGAACTCGGCTCATCCATTTGAAAACCCAAATCCATTAACGAATGTGATTCAAATCTTGTCGATGTGGGCGCTGCCGGCTTCACTGCCTTATGCATTTGGGCTTTTTGCTAAAAACAAAAAGCAGGGCTGGGTTGTATTCTCCGCCATGATGTGTCTGTTTCTTGTGTTTCTAAGCCTTGCTTACACATCGGAGAAAACAGGCAATCCTGCAATGAGCGCACTAGGAATCGACGCGACTCAAGGAAGCATGGAAGGCAAGGAAGTAAGGTTCGGTATCGCGCAATCGGCACTGTTCACAACGGTAACAGCTGCTGCGACAACGGGTACCGTCAACAATATGCATGACACGCTTACACCGCTTGGCGGCTTGGTTCCGCTTGCTGAAATGATGCTTAATGTCGTCTTTGGAGGCAAGGGAGTAGGGCTTATCAATATGCTCATGTACGCCATACTAGCTGTGTTTATATGCGGGCTGATGGTCGGCCGAACGCCAGAGTTTCTGGGACGAAAAGTAGAGCCGCGAGAAATGAAACTGATAGCGATAGCGATTCTAGTTCATCCCTTCATTATATTAGTGCCCACAGCCATCGCTTTTATGACGGATTTGGGTCACGGGGCGATAACGAATCCAGGGTTTCACGGCATTAGCCAGGTGCTTTACGAATATACGTCATCGGCTGCGAATAATGGCTCCGGCTTTGAGGGATTAGGCGATAATACGCCTTTCTGGAATATTAGCACTGGACTTGTCATGCTGACCGGCCGCTATATTTCGGTGATTGCGATGCTTGCGGTTGCAGGATCTCTTGTTCGCAAGCAGCCTGTTCCAGAAACAATCGGGACGTTCCGTACAGATAATGGACTTTTCACTATATTACTAATTGGTACTGTTCTTTTAATTGGTGCATTAACCTTCTTGCCGGTCATCGTGCTTGGGCCGGTTGCAGAATATTTGACACTCCGCTAACGGATGAGGTGAACGATAATGAATAAAAATAAGAAGAATAATTTGCTGTCGGGAGACGCGGTTAAACATGCCGTTGTCGATAGCTTTGTGAAATTAAATCCAGTTACGATGATGAAAAATCCCGTTATGTTTGTTGTCGAGGTAGGGACGGTTATCGTTCTGCTGATGACTATTTTTCCAAATTACTTTAATTCTCAAGAACGCATAGGCTTTAATATTACCGTGTTTTTCATCCTGCTTTTCACGCTGCTGTTCGCAAACTTTGCTGAAGCCATTGCAGAGGGCAGAGGCAAGGCACAGGCCAATTCGCTCAAAAAATCTAAGCAGGAAATGAGCGCCAATAAGCTCGTCGGCAGCTCTATTGTAGTCGTATCATCAACGGAGCTCCGCAAAGGCGATATTTTCATCGTCTCCCAAGGTGAGATGATTCCTGGTGATGGCGAGGTCATTGAAGGGCTGGCTTCCGTAGATGAATCAGCGATTACAGGTGAATCGGCGCCAGTTATTAAAGAAGCTGGAGGAGATTTCAGCTCGGTTACAGGCGGTACAAGGGTTGTGAGTGACAAAATTAAAGTGCGCATGACGAGTGACCCCGGGGAGTCATTCATCGATCGGATGATTGCCCTTGTTGAAGGAGCGAAACGTCAGAAGACGCCTAATGAAATTGCGCTCAATACACTTTTGACTAGCTTAACGATTATTTTCTTAATTGTAGTTGTTACGTTGGCACCAATCGCTAACTATTTGGATATCCACTTAGAAATTCCAGTATTAATTGCGCTGCTTGTATGTTTGATTCCGACGACCATCGGCGGACTATTATCAGCAATCGGCATTGCTGGGATGGATAGAGTAACTCAGTTTAATGTACTGGCTATGTCAGGTAAGGCTGTTGAAGCAGCAGGCGACATTAATACGATGATTTTGGATAAAACAGGAACGATCACATTCGGCAACCGGATGGCAAGCGAGCTTGTGCCTGTCGGAGGCAGCAATCTTCAAACTTTATCGGGTTGGGCGGCTATTAGCTCGATTAAGGATGAAACGCCTGAAGGCCGTTCTGTGCTTGAATGGATGAAGAAGCAGGGCTTAAGCTATGATGCTTCACTTGCGGAAGGCGGCGAATTTATTGAATTCAAAGCAGAGACGCGAATGAGCGGTATTGATCTGGCAAACGGCCGCCGAGTTCGGAAGGGCTCTGTCGATGCGGTTCGGAAGTGGGTAGCTTCACAGGGGGGGACCATACCAACCGATTTAGAAAATATTTCGAATACGATTGCTACATTAGGCGGTACACCGCTCGCAGTAGCTGTTGATAACCAAATCTTTGGTGTTATCTATTTGAAGGATACCGTTAAGCCAGGAATGAAGGAAAGATTCGATCAGCTGCGTGAAATGGGCATCAAAACGATTATGTGTACGGGAGACAATCCGCTTACTGCAGCAACCATCGCACATGAAGCGGGAGTCGACGATTTTATTGCGGAGAGCAGGCCGGAAGATAAAATAGCTGTTATACGCCGTGAACAAGCCGAAGGAAAAATGGTTGCGATGACTGGTGACGGTACAAACGATGCTCCTGCACTTGCCCAAGCGGATGTGGGTCTTGCTATGAACAGCGGGACGATTGCTGCTAAAGAAGCTGCCAATATGGTTGATTTGGATTCGGACCCTTCCAAAATTATTGAAGTCATTGCTATCGGCAAGCAGCTGCTTATGACAAGAGGGGCACTGACGACTTTTAGTATCGCTAATGATATCGCCAAATATTTTGCAATCATTCCAGCGATGTTCATGCTTGCCATTCCCGAGATGGGCGTTCTAAATATTATGAATTTAGGCTCTCCATTGTCTGCTAT
>NZ_JBFTSN010000499.1:0-4213 GCF_056400045.1 Paenibacillus sp. 01L418 | reverse complement strand
AGTGGATATCGGAATAGCCGACGATGCTGCCGACGTTTTCGATTGAAAGCTCGGATTCCCGAAGTAGCCTTCTAGCTTCTCGGTGACGTATCGATTGAACATATTCGCTAGGAGGCATGCCGGCGATTTGCTTAAACAGCTTCGCGGTATGGTCGATGCTCAAATTCAGCTTTGCGGCGATCGTTGTGTTTGTCCAATTGGCAGCAGGTGATGCCTCTATTTCCTCCATTAACTCGGCAATCCTGCCGCCGTGAAGTGAGGATTGTCCAGCGGATCGAGATGAGGGCAAACGCAGCAAATGGGCCAATATATGTAGCATTAGACCTTTGCAAACCAGCTCATACCCAATAGGACGCATAGTGAATTCATGAACAAGCTGCTCCATTAATTGTACGCATACGAGAGGCGGCGTGTAGACTGGATGGTCGGATAAGGGAGCCAACCCTTCCACATAAGGCTCATAAATGAATTTATGCGGCAAAACAGCAGCTTCGTTCACAACCATGTCAGCCTCTGTCTGAATATCGAGCTCGTCAAAAAAATCAAAATGAATGCCGAGAAATCGAGCGTTTGGGCTGGAAACGACTTCATTTTGGTGATAGACGCCAGAGGGCAAAAAGATAAGCTGACCAGCTTCAATTTTATAGCGCTGCCCATGCATGGTCGTCGCTGCTTCGCCATGGTACACGTACAGGAGCTCGTAATCATACAATCTACGTCTTGGCAGAGCACCCGTTGGCAAGCRCTGGAACTGCGCATAATGGACGCTGGGCGACCACTCACGAAATGGAGTTGAACGAATGCGTGGAAAGGGAGATTCAGACTTTTCCAAGCGGTAGGCTCCTTTCATTAAGAAAATAAAAAAGAGAACGGAATTGTCCAAAAAATCGCTATTCTAGCTAAATAAATTTCAAGAATAATCGTTTATTATAAACGTATTATCACATGTTGTTGCAGCAAATTCAATATAACGTAATTATCTAAAAAGGAGTTTGAACAAATGGAGGTTCCTGCGTTTCAAGAGAGTAAAACCTATCTTTGCAGGCAAGTGCCGATCAGCATCGAAGACGCCGGTTTTGGCGCTATCCATTGGGATAGCTTCGATGCGATTGAACTGGTTGATACGGTCACTGCCATGCAGCCTAAGGAGCGTACGGAAGTAAGAGCATGCTGGAGCCAGAACTATTTGCATATTCGCTATTTATGCAAGGATTCACATGTTGTATCTGATTTTACCATACGCGATGAGCCGCTTTATGAGCAGGATGTCGTTGAGCTGTTTATCGATGAGGATGGAACTGGGCATCGTTATCTAGAGCTAGAAGTTAGTCCGAACAATGTTGTTTTTGATGCTCTGATTGCGAATGATGGTGAAGCTGAGATCACTTCGACGGACTTAGCATGGAGGTTTGAGGGTATCCAGACGACTGTTGAAACGAGTGGCGATGCTGAACGGATTTATTTTGTGCATATTCCGGTGGAGAATTTCAAGAAGCCTCTCGAGCAAGGATTAAGCTGGAGAGTGAATTTTTACCGGATTGATGAGGATAAACACGGCAACCGTGAATTCCAGGCTTGGCAGGCTACCAAAGCGATAAACTTTCATCTTCCCCGTAAATTTGGCAGGCTGTTATTTATTTAAAACATAAATATAGGAGGGCTTAACATGAAAAAAGGGATTAATATTTGGTCTTTCAAAGGTGATTCAACCATTGCAGAAAACATTCGTACAGCAAAAAAAGCAGGTTTTGACGGAATCGAGCTGTCATTGAACGAGACGGGTGAGCTTAGCCTAGCAGCATCCGACAAAGAGATTCAAGAAATCAAAAACGAACTGCAGCAAAATGAACTGGAAATTGCAGGTTTAGCAACAGGCTTGTACTGGTCCTATCCAATGACGAGTGAAAACGTGGCTACACGCGAGAAAGCAATCGATGTGTGCAAGAAACAGCTGGAGCTTGCTGCGGCTCTCGGCGTGGATACCATTTTGGTCATTCCAGGCGCTGTAGGCGTTGACTTTATACCAGGCAGTGAAGTTGCTGACTACGAATATGCATATGACCGGGCGCTGGAAGCGATCGGGAAGCTTGTTCCGTTTGCTGAGAGCGCGGGGGTCTCGATTGGCATTGAGAATGTTTGGAACAAGTTCTTATTATCGCCGCTTGAGATGCGTTCCTTCATTGATGCGCATAACTCGAGTTTTGTAGGCTCGTATTTCGACGTTGGCAATGCGCTGCATAATGGTTATCCTGAGCAATGGATTCGTATTTTGGGTCATCGCATCAAGAAAGTGCACTTCAAGGATTACCGCCGTCAAGCAGGCGGATTGCATGGCTTTGTTGATCTATTAGCAGGTGATGTTGATTACCCAGCTGTCATGCAGGCGCTTCATGCGATTGGTTATGACAATTATGTAACTGGAGAAATGATTCCGCCATACAATCATCATTCCGAACAAATCATTTTCAACACTTCAAAAGCGATGGATGCCATATTAGGACGTTAGAATTCATCTACTCAAAAACTATTAGGAGGTTTTTAATATGTTAAAGGTTGGTTTAATCGGTTTTGGATTTATGGGTCGGATGCACTTTGACAATTATGTCCGTCTTGCTAAGGAAGGAGCTCCTGTGCAGCTCGTAGCGATTTGCGATTTGCTGATCGAGGAGTTGAAGGAAGGAAAAGCGTCAGGCAACATCGCGACAGAGCAGGACGTCTATGATCTTGCGCCTTACCGTTTGTACGATAATATTGCTGCAATGCTAGAGAATGAGGAACTAGATATCGTCGATATTACGCTGCCTACTAATCTGCATGCTGATTTAACCTGCTCGATGCTTGAGAGAGGGTTGCATGTATTATGCGAGAAACCTGTGGCAGGAAGCTCAGAGGATGGCTGGCGCATGGCACATGCAGCAGAGCGCACAGGAAAAACGTTGATGATCGGCCAATGCCTGCGCTTCTGGCCAGCTTATGAATACTTGAAGGCTTGCGTAGAGGATGGTCGTTATGGAGCTGTTACGGGCGGTTATTTCTTCAGAGGTTCTGCCGCGCCAAAGGGTTGGTTTCTGGATGGCAGCAAAAGTGGAGGCTGTTTACTGGACATGCACATTCATGATGCAGACATGGTTCACTGGTTATTCGGCAAGCCTGAGAAGGTATCAACGATTGCACGCAATGTCATTCCAGGCAGCGGCTATGATGTCGTGTCTACTCATTATATTTATCCAGATGGCAAGGTGCTGAATGCTCAGGCAGATTGGACGCTGGAAGGCGACTTTGGCTTCGCCATGACGTATCGCGTTAATTTTGAAGGCGGAAATCTCATTTTTGAAAATGGGCAAGTGAAAGTTAATCCAAATGATGCGCCGGGCTTTATCGCTGAATTGTCTGAGGATATGGGTTATTATCGTGAAATCAAATATTTTATTGAATCCATTCATGCGGGGCAGCCAGTTTCGATCTGCGCACCTGAGAGCGCGGTAGGCACGCTTGAAATTATTGAAGCAGAGCTGCGCTCTGCAAATGAAGGCGGGACGCTAGTATCCTTGTAAAAGGCCTAGCATTCACTTAGCAACCGGATAGGCTCGTTAAAATGAACAGACAAAAGCAAGACAGCCGCCGCCTCGTTTAGAGGAGGAATGGCAGTCTTGCTTGTTTGTTAAGAAGGAATTTATTGGGCAAGCCTTTCATCGCTGCGTTCCACGGGAGGGAGCGGAGTACGCTTGACTTTGACTTCCTGAAACATAATTTTGTTAGATAGAATGTATTCCGGCGTTTTACGGTGGGAATGAGATTCACGAAACGCCTCGCTTTTTGTCCATTTGTTAAAATCATCTCTCGATTGCCACCTTGTAACGATGGAAACCTCGTCATAGTCCTTTAGGTTTTGCGTGAGAAGCACCTCAAGCCCAAGAAACCCTTCCATTTCCTCGACTTTGCCTACCCGATCAAAACGTTCAACAAGCTTTTCTCCTTCGCCCTTCGTAATTTGCGATACATTCGTCACAATGATCATCGTTTCTTCCTCCTCATCGGTTTTGGGTATAGGAATGATTATGGGATAACGTTCAGCAAAGCTAATTCTCGCATCCAAATCAAATACGGAGCGCATGAAACGAGGCGTAATGATGGTTCGTGGTTCTCCAGCGTCAGCAAGCTCCCCTTCTTTCATGGCAATCATATAATGGCAATAAGAGGCTGCCTGCTGCAG
>NZ_JBFTSN010000498.1:0-4216 GCF_056400045.1 Paenibacillus sp. 01L418 | reverse complement strand
AAAAAGGGACTCAGGCAGCTTCCGTTGCACTTGATGTTAATACCGGGCATCGTGATCGTATTGATCTATTGCTACTTTCCGATGGTCGGGGTATTGATGGCGTTCCAAAAGTATATTCCGTCAAAAGGTTTGTTCGATTCCAAATGGGTAGAATTTAGAAATTTCGAATATTTGTTTCAAATGCCCGATTTCGGGCAGGTTCTCTGGAATACGGTTTATATCGCTGTTCTCAAGATGGTGTTTGGGCTTCTTGTGCCGATTACGATCGCTATTTTGCTAAACGAAGTTGGTAAAATGTATGTGAAGAGATGGGTTCAAACGCTAATTTACCTTCCTCACTTTTTATCATGGGTTATTCTGGGCGGCGTATTCATCGATATTTTGTCACCGTCCAACGGACTGCTGAATCAGTTTTTAGGTATCTTTTCAATTAAACCTATTTTTTTTCTAGGAGATAATACTTGGTTTCCGATAACCTTGATCGTTTCTGATATTTGGAAGGAATTCGGATTCAGTACGATTGTTTATTTAGCGGCACTGACAACGATTAATCCTAGTTTGTACGAAGCAGYCATGATAGACGGCGCGGGCAGATGGAAGCAAACATGGAATATCACCCTTCCAGGTATGATGCCGGTTATCATTTTGATGGCGACATTAAGTTTAGGAAATGTATTAAATGCAGGGTTTGACCAAGTATTTAATTTATATAGTCCGCTAGTTTACGAGAGTGGAGATATTCTGGATACGCTAATTTATCGAATTGGGTTAATGGATATGCAGTACGGTGTAGCTACCGCACTTGGCTTGTTCAAATCAATTATCTCTTTTGCCCTTGTATCTATCTCGTATTGGCTGGCATACAAAATTGCTGATTACCGCATCTTTTAGGAAAGGAGAGAACCGATTTGGTAGAAGGAAAATCATTTGGACGAAGCTTATTTCACACACTCAATTATGTATTTCTTATTGGGATCGCATTATCTTGTCTGATACCACTTATTCATATTTTGGCGGTATCCCTAAGCTCAAATGTAGCGGCAAGCGCTGGGATCGTAAAGCTATGGCCTCAGGAAATGACGTTCAAAGCCTATGAATTCGTGTTATCCAAGAGTGAGTTTCTTACTTCGTTATGGATTACGGTGGAGAGGGTTGTTCTGGGCACAGTCATTAGCATGGTTTTAACCATTCTTATTGCTTATCCGCTGTCCAAAACCGGCAAGGAGCTGAAATTTAGGACGGGTTACGCGTGGTTCTTCGTCTTTACAATTTTGTTCAGCGGGGGATTGATTCCTTGGTATATGACGATTCGCGCGACCGGGCTGCTCGATTCCATATGGGCATTAGTTATTCCTGGGGCTGTTCCTGTATTCAATGTCATTTTATTATTGAATTTTTTTAGAGGGCTGCCCAAAGAACTGGAAGAAGCGGCATTTGTCGACGGTGCGACACACTGGACTACGTTATGGCGCATATTTGTGCCGCTGTCGATGCCTTCCATTGCCACGATTATGTTGTTCACGATCGTTATGCATTGGAATTCCTGGTTTGACGGACTTGTAGTCATGAATTCGCAGCATAACTATCCGCTGTCGAGTTACCTGCAAACCGTCATCGTTCAATCGAGCTTGACCAACATGTCCGCGGAGCAGCTGGCGAATTTAGCCTCCGTGTCGGACCGAACAGTAAAAGCCGCGCAAATTTTCGTAGGTGCACTGCCGATTCTTGCTTTTTATCCATTCCTGCAGAAGTATTTCGTGAAGGGTATGGTTTTGGGCGGGGTAAAAGAATAATTAATTAAAGGAGCGATTGCTAATGGAGACTGGAACTAAACATTGGACAATTTACGCGATTCATCACTCGCATACCGATGTGGGGTACACGGAGCGACAAGAGAAGATAAAACAATATCATGTCGATTTTATACGGCAGGCGCTTCATATTTTCCGCGAAATTCAGGCTGGACGTCGCCCTGAATGGAATGGATTTAAATGGGTCTGCGAAACGTTTTGGCCAATTGAGGCGTTCCTCGAAAAGGCTGCAGAGCAGGAAAAGTTGGAGTTTGCTGAAGCGGTAAGACGCGGAGATATCGGGCTTTCAGGCACTTATCTTAATATGAGCGAGCTTGTCGGCAAAGATCTGCTTGAAGCGATGATCGGTCGAGTTCGCACTTACGGAGAATCGATTGGAATGCCGGTGAAGTCTGCCATGACAGCTGATATTACGGGCTTCAGCTGGGGGTATGGCGAGGTGCTGCTCAATGCAGGTATTCAAAACATGATCACCTGCATCCATACTCATCATTCGATGTATCCACTATGGAAGAAACAGCAGCCTTTCTGGTGGGAGATGCCAAATGGCGAAAGGCTTCTGACATGGAACGGAGAGCATTACGTCTTCGGCAACGACTTGGGATTAATTCCAGGTATCGGAGGCTCTTATACAATTAAGGATGAATTCGATACGACCAAAGGCATTACGTTCGAGATTGCGGAAGCACGTATTCCGAGGTATTTGGAACGGTTGCGTGCGGACGGTTATCCGTTCCCATTCGCTCCTGTTATGATGTCTGGGCTGCCGACGGACAACAGCTCTCCGAATGCCCAGCTTATGGATTTCGTGAACCAGTGGAACAGCAAACATAGCGAAAAAATCAAAATCGTACCGTGTACGTTGGATGAATTTTTTGACGCGGTACGTGGTCATGCAGATCAGCATCCCGACGATATTCCTGTATTCCGGGGCGATTGGCCAGATTGGTGGACGGATGGCGTTGGTTCAACGCCGAAGCATGTGCAAGTATTCCGAGAGGCGCAGCGTGTCCATCGGAAAGTGAAGCAGCTTGATCCAAACGGAGAGATTGTGACGGCTGAGGCGATGAGAGCGATGGAATACGAGCTGACGTTGTTCGCCGAGCATACTTGGGGCTACCATTCCTCTGTGACAGAGCCTTGGAATCCCTTCGTTCAGGAGTTGGGTGTCCGCAAGGAGGCGTTTGCCGCCAATGCGAGCACGCTCGCACATCGCGCATTGTATGATATTTTGGAACATAAAGGGGATGYGCTGCTTGCGCCAGATCGGCCGATGCGGTTCAAGATGCACAATCCTAATCCTTTTGCACAAGAAGACGTTGCCCATCTAATTATGGAAGGTTGGCACTACGACCTGATCAAGGACGGATTCGAAGCTCGTGTCGAAGGAAGTGGAGAGGTATATCCTGCTCAGCTAAGAGTTGCGCCGAGGGGTGTTATCGTTAGCATACCAGTGACACTTCAAGCCGGAGAAGAGAAAATATTGATGATTCAACCTGTCCACAATGGTCAAGCCAAGACAGCATACACTACGGATTATGTAGGGTCAGACAGGATGATGGATATCGACGTATCGCATGTAGAGAAGACTTTCCACTTCACCTCGACTTATTTGGAAACGCCATTTGTCCGGGTGGAATGGAAGAAAGGTGAAGGGATTACATCCTGGATCGACAAGCGTACTGGGGCGGAAATGCTGCGCTCTGACCGCAATCACCATGCCTTCTCGCCGGTATATGACATAACACGTGCTTCGAGCGTTAAGGATATGTACGAAGTTAGACGCAAGATGGGCCGCAACCGTAAAGGAGCCGATGCAATTGTCTCGACAGGGGTACTGACGAGTGCGGAAGTAATTGCGCAGGGTGATGTGTACGGTACAGTTCAGTTGACATTCGAGGTGGCGGGATGCTCGCATTATTCATTGCTCGTTACGGCATATACAGACAGACCTCGCGTGGATGTGGCCGTGCGTATGCATAAGGACAGCGTATGGGATCCGGAGAATCTGTATATTTCCTTGCCTTTCGGGGGACCCATTATGGACAGCGAGCAGGAGTTGTGGATGGATAAAATGGGTTCGCTAGCTCGTCCGCGCAAGGATCAATTACCGGGAAGTCTAGCCGATTATTATTGTATCGGGGAAGGCGTCGCTTACGTGGGAAGTCAAGGTGGAGTGTCAATAGCAATGCCGGATACACCGCTTATTCAACTAGGTAAGCTTGAACACGGCTTCCGATTACTGAACGGGGACGAGAAGCTGAAGCAGGATCCAGGCCATCTCTATTCATGGGCAATGAACAATTATTGGGAAACTAACTTTACGGCAACGCTGGGCGGCTTCTATGAATTCCGATATTTTGTCGCATGGGGCGAGAATTCCGATATTTTGTCGCATGGGGCGA
>NZ_JBFTSN010000497.1:0-4246 GCF_056400045.1 Paenibacillus sp. 01L418 | reverse complement strand
TCCCTGTACAGGTTTGTATGAATTCCGTGACTTGCTTCTGATACTCATTTACAGGGGAATAGCATCTTGATTCATAAATACGATTGCTTTTTAAAATGAATTATAACTGTGCAAAGTCCTTAACTTTAAAAAAGCCATTAGTAATTCCTCTTTATCTATTAAGATCACCTACGTAACCTGTTCGTTATTTACAATCAGAATTAATCCTTGCTTTACATCCTCCACGAATGTTCATTCTATTCTAGACCAAGACCATCCGTATTCAACATTCACAATAGCAGCTGAACCGTCCAGCATAAGCACCTCCCCGACCTATTCGTATGTGTAGGAACTAAAATAATCCTACCACGCATATGAAAGGATGGGTTTTTAATTTGAAACAAATCAAAATTAGTATAGTAGAAGACTACAACCACTAATTACAAATAGCCTATTTCGACGTGCTTATATAACCACCACAACAAACAATTTCTCGCTACAAAATAACGTATCTTAGTAATCTAGGAGGCGTCCATTATCATGCCATAGACCGTACATTTTATTTTCCTTAGTATTTGCAATGAATTTGTCTAATCTACTATTAAATAATTCCGGCTGGTTTTTATTACTTTGTATCGTGTCGATCCGAACTCTTTTATAAAGAGCTGGAAATGCCGAAAAGTTCTCAAATACCTGTCTCTCCTCTTTGAGCCTTTGCTCTATAACCTTGTCTATTTTAAAAGAATCATAATCCATATCGGGAAGTGCCTTTCTTCCTTCATCTCTCATTAACCCCAACTTTTCAAGGCGGCGGACACGTTCTTTATTCAATTCAGTCCATGAACTTTTTTTGCTTCTAGGTGATAGTCTCTGCGCCATTTGAGTTTCGGTTATTTTCTTTTTCACTCCATCAATCCATCCAAAGCACAAAGATTCTTCGACCGCGTCCAAATACAGCAACTTATCTGGGTTTGGCGTCATGCTAACTACTACCCAACAAGATTTTTTAATATTTCCATTTTCCTGTAGCCAAATCCTCAAATCTTCTCTCGATTTTACTGTAATTAGATTTTCAATTTCCATAGATAAAATTCAAGCTCCTTCTAACTATAATGTGTAATTAAATTCATTATACAACGTATGACCCAAGTCGAACTTGATACTATCAGCAAAAGGGTAAAATGATACTTATCTCAACTAGCAATGGTGACTTATTTCTTCTATTAAATCGAAGTAAAAAGGTCGACTCCCCTATTTTTAGAAGTATCGACCTTTTTAGTATAATTTGATTTAATTCAAAACAATATCCATTGCGCTCACCAAATCTTCAAAACGATGAGCCAGTGTTTAAACGGATTCCGCAGCTTCCTGATACCAAAAAAATGCATAGTCGTTCATGACGGATGCGTGGCCTAGTTGGCGCAACATTGTAGAAATATTGCCTCTGTGATAGGTCCCATGATTGGCCACTTGCAGTACAATTTCCGATAAGCGTGTTTGGCGAATTCCGGCAAATGGGTTATCAAGCAAAACGGTTTGCTCCAAATCAGCTTCGCTTTGGAACCATTCTCTGTATTGTTCCGATAACTGTGCGAAGTTGTTGGCGTATTCATCTACAGAATGCAGGATACTCACATTTAGCGACATACATTCTTGAAATGCCTCTCGCATACCAGTGCCTGTTAAAACCTTATACCACATCGTATCCACTGCATAGATATGACTAAGGGCATGGGCAAGGGTAGGAAATGAGCTGTTTACTTCTTGACTTAGCACAGAGGCAGGGAGTTCCTTGATTCTCCCCATGATCGTTTGGTTGGCCCATGTGTGGTATTGAAACATTTCTACTGGATAATTGGACATTCGTAAATTCTCCTTTTGATTTCTAATAAATTGATTTTGGTTCTGTAGTTATAATAATAAAAGAAGTATGACAACAGACTGTCATACTTCTTCATAAAGTTTGAGTGTATTTTGAAGCTGTTCTTTTAAAATCCCTCGCAGTGCATAAGGTTCGAGTACTTCGGCGCCACTGCCAAAGCTCAGAAGAATGGACCATAGCCATCTTGCTTCAAGTGGTTTATAAACTGGAATTCGTATCGTTGCATTTCCATCGGCATGAAATTGCATATCCGCTTGGTGAAACTGATCCATAGCTATCGCCAAAGCCTCCGGTCCCACTTGAATCACAACATCTTTCAAAAGATCGCACCATTCCTTGTTTGTGAAAGTAAGCTCTTTCGACACTAAGTGGTGCTGCTGAAAGTCTTCCTGCGTCAATACTAAGTTCATTATCCGTGATAGTCGGAACTCCCGATAGTCACAACGCGTTCGACAAAAGCCATAAACGTACCAATTGCCATATTTGAAATGAAGCTGTATGGGTTCCATATCACGGGAAGTACGATCATTATTAGCATTAATATAATCAAAACGGACGATTTTTCGCTCCGTAATGCCCGTACGTAAATGTTGAAGCGCGTCCGGCCCTGACCGGCGGGTTTCTAAGTCGACAGATACAGTGGGGATCTGCTGCTCGGGTCCGATTGTTTGTAGTCTTTCAATGGTACCCTGAGCACGCTCATCTTTAAACACGCTGGAGAGGCTGCTGAGCACGGTGATTAGGGAATCGACATCATAAGAACCGAGCAAGCTTTTATCCATTTTGTATCCGTCCATTATGCCGTATCCGCCATTCATTCCCTGATACGATATGACAGGGAAGCCCGCAGCGCAGATCACATCGATATCCCGATAAATAGTTCTTTGGGAAACTTGATACTCTTCAGCCAGCATAGAAGCAGACAAAACTTCGTTATTCAGGAGCTTGTAGATTATGGAGATCAATCGCTCCAATTTCATATATATCCCCGCCCGTTAATCCATTTCGCATTGCTGCTTAATATTATATCACAGATTTTTTATTACTAATTTTCAGGGACACCCTGCTTGATGTATCGTAGATACATGAATTGGATTGAACGATCGGGGTATCTAGATTGGCATAACACCGTAAAACCCACGTTAAAAAGCATCTTCTATCGCAGGTAGACGTGCAGTCTTAATGGAAAGAGTTCTCCTCTTAAAGAACAAACATCACTAATGTAAACGCACCGATGACCAGCCGGTCGTGTGTGCGCCAGAGGCACAGAGACTAGAACATTTAATATAGTGTTATAGTCAAAAAAAGCTACTTGCATTCATTCGAACATCTACCCTAGATTATTGAATAAATTTCCGCAGCATTACGATCTGACATATTAGTAATACCTAGACAAACAGCTGTCTAAGCGTTCGCCTTTTCAATGAGTACACTTGCAGTCGAATCACAGTACGATTATAGAGCAGCCCTCTTCATTTTTAAGACGTGTTTATTGGGCTCTTAACATCCCATACCTTCGTCTCTTATTAGATTCCAAATATTAGAATGATAATACTTGTCTGCAGAGGGTTAAAAAGCTTGGGAGAGGCGTAGAGGAATTTTTTACGAGATCGGAGTAATAACAACTGAAGCCTTATTACGTTTTACCAATATGAGTTACCCATTTCATGAAAATTACTCAAAAGCATCTCATTTGAATATCATTTCCTACTTTTGAACAACAAAAAAAGCCTTGCTAAGCAAGACTTCTTTTGTCGTACTATGATGCGCGTAGAGGGACTTGAACCCCCACGGTTGCCCGCTAGATCCTAAGTCTAGTGCGTCTGCCAATTCCGCCATACGCGCGCATCCGAGATTAAAAAATGGTGAGTCATGTAGGATTCGAACCTACGACACCCTGATTAAAAGTCAGGTGCTCTACCAACTGAGCTAATGACTCATACTATGGTGGAGGATGACGGGATCGAACCGCCGACCCTCTGCTTGTAAGGCAGATGCTCTCCCAGCTGAGCTAATCCTCCATGGAAACACTAAAACCCACTGCGAGTGGGAGTCTTGCTTCATTGTGCGTTTTGCACATTGAAAACTGGATACGAAAGATTAGGCTTGCTGAGGCCTTTTTAGCTGCTGTCTACYGGATGTATGGGTCACAGTAAACGTGTTTAGGATAAGCCCTCGACCGATTAGTATTCGTCAGCTACACACATTGCTGTGCTTCCACCCCGAACCTATCAACCTCGTCGTCTTCAAGGGGTCTTACATACTGGGAAATCTCATCTTGAGGGGGGCTTCACGCTTAGATGCTTTCAGCGCTTATCCCGTCCGTACTTGGCTACCCAGCGGTGCTCCTGGCGGAACAACTGGTACACCAGCGGTACGTCCATC
>NZ_JBFTSN010000496.1:0-4249 GCF_056400045.1 Paenibacillus sp. 01L418 | reverse complement strand
CACTATGGATTGACGACTATTCCACGATTTTTAGTTTTTTTGGAGTACATGCCCCTTTACAAAGCCGCTTCCGCAGTCTCAAACTGGCTATTGTACAATTCAGCATAGAAGCCGTTTGCCGCAAGAAGCTCGTAATGATTGCCGCTTTCGATAATATCGCCGTCCTTCATGACGAGAATAATATCGGCATTCTTGATCGTAGACAACCTGTGCGCGATAACAAAAGAAGTTCGTCCTGCCATCAACCGGTCCATCGCTTCCTGAATGAGAAGCTCTGTTCTCGTATCGACAGAGCTTGTTGCCTCGTCGAGGATGAGCAGTGGGGCGTTCGCAATGAGCGCTCTTGCAATCGTGATGAGCTGTTTCTGACCTGCGGAAAGGTTCACTTGCTCGTTCAATACCGTGTCGTAGCCATTCGTTAAGGTTCGGATAAAATGATCAATACCGACAGCCTTGCAGACGGCCTTCACATCAGCATCGGTAACCCCTTGCTTGTTGAAGACGATATTTTCCTTGATCGTTCCCTCGAACAGCCATGTATCCTGAAGCACCATACAGAATTGTTCATGAACATTTTCCCGAGGAAGCTCATGGATTGGAACGCCATCGATAGCGATTTCCCCGCCATTCAGCTCATAGAATCGCATCAGCAAATTGACGATCGTCGTCTTCCCTGCACCCGTCGGCCCGACGATGGCGATCTTCTGACCAGGCAAAGCACGGGCTGAGAAATCGTGAATAATGAGCTTATTCGGATCATATCCGAAGGAAACGTTCCGGAATTCGACCTGCCCCTTAACATCCTTAAGCACCTTCGATTTATGGTTCTCGTCCTCAAGCTCTTTCTCTTCCAAAAATTCAAAAACGCGCGCGGCTGCGGCTGCAGTTGATTGCAGACTAGTCGCAGCTTGTGCAATTTGCCCCAAGGGCTGCGTGAACAATCGAACATAAAGCATGAAAGCGACGATGACACCAAACGAAATATGACCATTCATCGCTAATGCTCCGCCGACAATACAGACCGACACATAACCGAAGTTTCCGACAAACATCATGAGCGGCATCGTCAAGCCGGATAGAAACTGCGACTTCCATGAGCTTTCATATAATTTATCGTTTATTTGATTAAAAGTTTCTTTCGCCTTTCGCTCTCCATTATAGACCTTAACCACATCGTAGCCAGAGTATATTTCTTCGACATGGCCATTCATCGCACCAAGATTCGCCTGCTGGTGAACGAAATGAGTTTGTGATTTTTTGATCATCACGGTCATAAAGGCAAATCCTAGAAACGTCGAAATGATTGCCGTCAACGTCATCCATACGTTTGTATAGAACATCATGACCAAGGAGCCGACCAGCATTGTTACAGAAGTAACAAGCATCCCGACGCTTTGATTCATCGTTTGCCCGATCGTGTCGATGTCGTTCGTGACGCGGCTCAGCACGTCTCCATTGCTCGTGGAATCAAAATATTTGAGCGGAAGCTTATTGATCTTCTGGGAAATGCGCGTACGCAAGCTTTTCGATACCTTCTGTGTTACCGTAGCCATAATATAGCCTTGGAAGAACGAGAAGATGACGCTTAATCCATATAGAACAGCAAGCAATATACCAATGCTGCTAATCGCGTCCATGTCAATTTCGCCCATTAACCCTTTGGTAATATGATCCGTCATATCTTTCAGCTTGCTTGGCCCGACAATCGTAAATATCGTGCCTACCACGGACAGCAGCAGAGCCACGACAATAAGAGGAATGTACGGCTTGCAATAGGCGACGAGCTTGCCCATTGTGCCTTTGAAATCGATGTTTTGCTTGGTAGCGACCTGTTGTTTAGCCAATTTCAAGCTCCTCCTTCGATAACTGAGAGTTCGCGATCTGACGATATACCTCGCAGGTTTGAAGCAGCTCTTGATGCGTGCCTCTTCCTACAATTTTGCCTTCGTCTAGAACGAGTATGAGATCGGCTTCCTTAATCGTTCCGATTCGCTGCCCCACAATTAGGTTGGTAGCTCCAGCTGTTTCTTGATTCAACATGGAACGCAGCTGGCGGTCGGTTTTGTAATCAAGTGCAGAGAAGGAGTCGTCAAAAATATAAATGTCAGGCTTACGGTAGATAGCCCTAGCGATGGATAACCGCTGCTTCTGTCCGCCGGACAAATTCGAGCCGCCTTGCGAGATCGTGCCCTCATACCCGCCTTCCAGCTTCTCGACAAACTCTTGCCCCTTAGCGATCGCTACCGCTTTCTTCACATCGTCCGCCGAGCCAGCCACATGCCCATTATCACCATAAGCAACGTTGGACGTTACTGTTCCGCTGAACAATACGGCTTTCTGAGGAACATAACCAAGCTTGTTATGCAGATCTTTCAGTGAGTAATCCTTCACATTCATTCCCGCAACAACCACTTCGCCGTCCGTCACATCGTAAAACCTTGGAATTAAGTTCATCATTGTACTCTTGCCGCTACCCGTGGAGCCGATAAACGCAACCGTCTCTCCCCTGCGTGCAACGAAGCTGATATCCCTAAGCACATATTCATCCGAATCCGCATACTTGAAGCTGACATTCCGGAATTCAATCTCTCCTGCTTTCGCAGCATTAGTCGATTTCGAACTGCCATCCTTGATGCTTGGTTCTGTATTTAATACTTCCATGACACGCTTGGCAGCAACCGACGCCCGCGGCAGCATGAAGAAAACCATCGACAGCATCATAAAGGCCATGACGATCTGCATGGCATAGGACGAGAAAATGACCATGTCGCTAAACAAGCCTAATCTAGCTGCTGTATCCGCTCCATTAATCAGATACGCACCGATCCAATAAATCGCCAAGCTTAATCCGCTCATGATTAGACTCATGACCGGCATCATTAATGCCATTAATCGGCTCGTGAATAGATTCGCATCGGTTAACTCCCGATTTGCATACTCGAACTTTGCTTCTTGGCTCGGTCCAGCATTATAAGCACGAATGACACGTAGACCTTGAAGCCCTTCTCTCGTTACTCGGTTCAGTTGATCCGTTAGTCCTTGAATCATTCTGAACTTCGGCATGGCGAACAAAATAACGATCGCGATCATGAGAAGAAGCAGTGCAACCGAAATACCAGACGAGAGCGTCCATTGCCAGCTCTTGCTTGAGATTTTCACAATTGCCCAGCCTGCCAAAATAGGCGCTTTAATCATGACCTGCAGCCCCATCGCCACAATCGTTTGTACTTGCGTAATATCGTTCGTGGAACGCGTAATGAGGCTTGCTGTTGAAAATTGATTCATCTCGGCCATGGAGAATGATTCAACCTTGTCGAAGAGCAGGCTTCTAAGCCTCTTAGCGAGTGATGCAGCGCTCTTCGCGACCAAATAAACAACGATGAAGGACGCAATTAAGCTTCCAATGGCACACAGCATCATATAGGCGCCTGGCTCCCATACCTCGTTTAAGGAGCTGCCTTCCGTCTGCACCAGCTTTGTGATTTCTGCCAAATAATCGGGAAGCTTGAGATCGAGCCATACCTGGAACACGATAAATGCAGTACTGATGACGATAAACCAAACATTTTTGGGATTGAAATACTTCAAAATCTTAAGCATTTATCAAACGCTCCTTCTCCATGTTGTTAGCCATAGAACTGTAAGCCTACTAACTATATTACAATAATAAAAGCCGCTCTAACAACTTCGACGACYACTCCAAATTCTTTTTGATTTTATCGAGCACATTAAAAAAAGTATCCATCTCCTCTTGCGATAGACCTTTCTTAATTTCACGCTCCAATTCAACGTATTTTAAAATAATGGCTTCATGGTATTCAATAGCTTTTGGCGTAAGAATAATCCTCTTTAGTCTTGCATCATAAGGAACAGACTCTCTCGTTATGAGATTATTTTTCTCCATCAACTGCAAAATCTTACTCGCGGTCGAACGCCGAATCGTGAACTGGCTCTCGAAATCGCGTTGAAAAATCTCCTTGTGCTGGTTCTCAACAAAGTACCTCAGCACCCATCCATGCATGCCAGTCAATTGATCGCCATATTTTTGACTCATAAACCCGCTAACCTGTCTATGCAGCATATTTCTTAGCGTTCTAAGTTCGAGCGCAACTGATCGATCTCTGTTCATTTTCGCCCCCCTTTACCTATCATCTCCAGCTCTTTCCTCATTTTATCACAATTATTGTTAGTCAACTAACATTAATTATACATTAGAAGCTTTTAACTACAATGAACATCAAAGAGGAGC
>NZ_JBFTSN010000495.1:0-4270 GCF_056400045.1 Paenibacillus sp. 01L418 | reverse complement strand
CCTTAATGTCTGCTTCATTTAGCTTATTGCCTCCTAATAGCGTTGCAACTAGACTTTTTGCACTTCCAGAATATAAACGATCAATTAACGTTTGTGTCGCATGCTCGTTATATTCTTGCTCGCTCACTTGTGGCTTGTAATAKAACACTTCCTTCTTGGTTGCAATGACTACACCCTTCTCGCACAATCTCCGAAGCAATGTTTTTATTGTAGAGCTTTCCCAGCTGCTTGATTTTTCAAGACATTTTCTAATTTCAGATATAGGCAGCTCGGTCCCGGCTTCCCATAATACACGCATAACCTCAAGCTCTGAATCCGTTATCTTTGAAACTAAGCTGCTCATCATCCCACTCCTAAAGGTTACATATGTAGACTCTGATTAGAGTTTACAACAGTAACCTCTGACTGTCAAATCATTCCTGTAGCTAACTGACAGCTGTTGGTGGAGGTTAATTATTGAAGGATTCAAACCATTAAGTTTACATCGTTTTCTCCTAGTCTTTCAGATTAACGACGAACCTTGAGGGGTAATAGTAAGTGTTAAGGAACGAACTCAATAGAAATGTCCATAGAGAGGATACTATTTATGAAAAAAGCGATGATCATTATTAATCCCACTTCTGGTAAAGAAGAGGCACTCAACTATGTCAGAAACGTGGAAGACCTTTTGACTGATCAAAGGTACGAGGTTACGGTCAAGGAGACGGCAAAAGAACAGGACGCAACCCTGTTTTGTATTTCTGCGTGTGAGGACAGTTATGATTTGGTCGTTTCAATCGGAGGGGATGGCACGCTTCACGAAACGATTAATGGTCTTATCAATCAAGAACATCTTCCGAGGCTTGGAGTAGTCCCTCTTGGAACAGTTAATGATTTTGCTCGCGCATTACAAATACCGCTTCTTCCCGACAAAGCGATTCAGACCCTCTCTTCTTCCCGTGTAAAAATAGCAGATTTGGGCCAATTAAATGACCAATTGTTCGTCAACACCGTTGCTGTAGGCTCATTTGCTGAATCACTCTCTTCCGTTACGTCAGACGATAAATCCCGGCTCGGCGCTTTAGCCTACGTAAAAGAAGGGATCAAAGAGCTTATGAACCAGCCGACTCATCCTCTTTGCATTCAATATGATGGAGAAACATGGGAAGGAGAATCTCCACTCTTTCTCGCTGCGTTAACCAATTCAGTAGGCGGATTTGAGAGGTTGGCACCCGACGCGGCTGTTGACGATGGTCTGCTTCACTGTTTTATTATCAAGGATTTGACTATATTCAATACAATTACAGCCAGCCTGTCATTGCTGTTCGGCAATTTCAAAAATCATAAAGACGTGGTTTATTTTACAGCCAAAAATGTAAGTATAAGCTCGCCTGAATCAGTAAGGACTAACGTTGATGGTGAAGAAGGGCCCTCCTTACCCATCCAAATAAGCAGTATGCCTCGTCATATTCAGGTGATTGTACCGGAAGAGGCTACAGTGTAGTCCTAGTCAGTAGCTATTCGTAGATCAAGATCAATATAATCGGCTGGTGGAATCAATGAAATCGATGGAGTCCGTGCGATCGGCGAGATAGATGGATTCGGTGAGATCGGTGGGGTCAGTGGATCGCTGCAGAATCAATAGGAATGCTAAGATTGCTGGGGGCATTGGATCGATGAGGTCGGAGGTGTCGGTGAGATAAGAAGGATCACTCAGGTCGGCGGAATCAATAGGAACGCTGAAATTGGTGGAGTCAGTGGGATCGGCGTGATAGGTGTCCTTGTCAATGGAGTATTACAAGCCTTTTCGGATTCTACAACGGTAGGTCCATTCATCGTTGTTTACGAGGGCTAATACTAGCCTTGGAGCAAGGTTGCCTACCAAGATTGGACAGATGAATGTAAGACGTAAAGGCTAGCATCTGCTCATTTTACTTATTTTACGGACATAGGCTCCACTATTTGTGAATATTAGCTCATTATGCTCGTCGTATGGACATTGATCATAATCTTCGATCATTTAACCTATTTTCGCTTATCATACGGACATAGGTTCCGCTATTTGTGAATATTAGCCCATTTTGCGAGTTTTAYGGACATAGGTTCCGCTATTCGCTATGAATCTGTGTAATTTCGGGGGTTTTATCGCAAATAACGGAYCTCATGTCCGTTAAAATCTCAAAACMCCCTTWAAYYGTWATTTAGCGGAWCTSATGTCCGWTAGCACTGCTCAAAACCTTGCAACCTCGAAATTGCCGCTTCTATTCAAGTTCTTCCGATGCAAAATCCCGCACGATAAACACTTCGCTGTATGTTATTTGTCTTACAGACACATTTCCACTCTTTGAACTCTTCATCTCACATTGCTCGTCTTACAGAGATTGGTGCCGATCTTCGACAATATTCCGTTCTATAAACAATTCGCGTATGTTACTTGGCTTACAGAGACAGGATCCGCACATTGAACACCTCTCCTCATTTTGTTCGGCATTCAGACATAGATTCCATACTCTGAACACTTCTTCTCATGTTGCTCGTCTTTAGGATAAAGATTCCGCTCTTTGTGTTAAAAGAAAATAAACCATTAGACCGAAAAATATAGTATTAGACTCGGAAAATATAGTTGTAGACTGGCGATAGTGTTAGACTAACTGGGAGATTTGCGCAACTTTCCAATATTGAACTGCGGATCGAGCGGATTATAAACGGCTTGGTGCCGGAGACGCATTTTCGGCTACGATGGGAACGTGTTATGCAGGATAATTGGTTAGTGGCCGGGAATTTATGGTGTAAGAAGGAAAAGAAAGGATAGTGATCTATCTATGAAAACTTCCCAAGAAGAACTCTATGTATCTCACGAAACTCGACTTACCCGTTATGCAGACGTGTCTACTGCCTTATCGTTGCTCAGCGATGAACAGCTTCGAGAACGAGTGGAAGATGCTAAGGTTCTTGGTACGGGCATAGGTGGTGCGACGGCGCTGTTGCAACTTGAAGACACATCCATATTCGTAAAAATTATACCGATTACGGAACTAGAAAGACGCAAAGAGAATATCATGTCCACTAGAAACGTGTTCGAGCTTCCTTCGTTTTTCCACTATGGCTTAGGTTCATCAGGTAGTGGCGTGTGGCGTGAGGTAGCCGCCCATGCCATGTCCACCAATTGGGTGCTAGCGAAACAGTGTGAGAGCTTTCCATTAATGTATCACTGGCGGTTGTTACCTGGTTTAAAGCGATCTTCGCCAATTGATGTTTCCCGTATGGTTGAGTTTTGGGGATCTGAGGCAGTGCAATGTCGTCTCGAGGCCATTGAGCAATCCGTGGACAGTGTTGTACTATTTTGTGAGTACATCCCCTATAACCTTCATGACTGGCTTATCGAACAGGTCAATATTGGTGAGGATACAACTACCTCAGCGTTTGCCATGGTGGATCTCAACCTGCGATCTGCTGTCTCATTTATGATTGCGAATGGGTTATTACATTTCGATGTTCACTTTAGGAACATTTTAACCGACGGATACCGTATTTATATTGCGGATTTCGGTCTTGCAACATCTTTTCGGTTTGAACTGTCCGACAGCGAATCCGAGTTTCTCAAATTGAACAAGGCTCATGATGGGTATTTTGTGGTAACAGAGCTAGTAAACTGGATTGCAAGAATTTTAGGCGGTGCGGCGAATCATATAGAAATTATAGAATTCATACGCCGATATGCTGAGGGCGAGATGCCGAGAGAGGTAATGGATTCAGCAGCGGCGATTATCAGGAGGTATGCTCCAATAGCCATGGTGATGAATGATTTCTATATGAATCTCGTTTCAGAGAGCAGAACAACGCCATTTCCAATCGAGGAACTTCAACGAATCTGTGCAACAACGGGGTTCGAGCCGTAATATCAAAGGGCTTATGGGAATTACGCTAATGGGACACATTAGTTGAATGACTACAGCGGCAGTCGAAAACTTTGTTTCTCTAGTCTTGGTCCGCCGCTGTTTCTTTTATAGCATCAGTCTAAAATTATTTTTCAAAAGCTGATGATTCATCCATTCAAAAACCGTATTAAATCCACGACTCCCTTCTAAAACTTTATTTTCATCGCACTATTTGAACACTTCAGCTCATATTGCTCAACTTTCGGATATAGTTCCCGCTTTTCGAACACTTCAATTCATTTAGCTCGTCATTCGGAAATGGATTCCGCTCTTTGAACACTTCGCCTCATTTTGCTCGTCTTACGGACATRGGTTCCGCTATTTGTGAATATTAGCCCATTTTGCGAGTTTTA
>NZ_JBFTSN010000494.1:0-4282 GCF_056400045.1 Paenibacillus sp. 01L418 | reverse complement strand
CAAGCTGAACAGCGTTGTTATTACGGAAGTAAATCCTATCGATCACCCTTTGAAAAGTTCATTCAAAGCAGGAGATAAGCTTTTAGGCATTCATGGCGAAAAACCGCCGAACAGCTTGGCAGATTTGTTTGAGACGCTGAGAGGGTATGATAAGCAGCAAAACGTTTTATTTGATGTGGAGCGCAAAGGGCAGCAACTACAGGTCTCTTACTCATCGGATACATTAAAATCTGTCTCGACTAACGAGCAGCTCTTGAGTGTTCTGGGCATCGTAAACTTGACGGAACAACGCGGCTTGGACCCATCGGATCACAATAACCGCATCAGTATAAAAGTAGGCGATATTGGGGGGCCATCGGCCGGTCTCGTTTTTGCTTTGCAATCCCTTGATCTGCTAACGAACGGTGATTTGTCGGGAGGTCATCGCATTGCGGCGACAGGCACGATTACTCCACTCGGAGAGGTCGGAGCTATCGGTGGAATAAAGCAAAAAGTTGTCATTGCAAGCGAGGAAGGCGCGGAGCTGTTTCTTGTTCCTTCTGATAACTATAAGGATGCCGAGGCGAAAGCAAAAGCGCTTAACGCCTCGATGAAAGTGGTCAGCGTAAGTACGCTGAAGGAAGCTGTGGAGCAAGTAAAAGTTTATCTCGCTGGGAACGAAAGGTAACTTTTATTTATTTCGATTAGGAATCGATGGTTACGGGTCTTTCCGTAAAATCACGGAATAACGATTGCGGGGCATGAATGCCCGGTACGCCTAGTGAATAGACACTGCTCGCTTGTGTATCAAGCTCCAAATAACGGAAGGGCTTTGGTGCTCTTGCTGCGCTTTGCAGCACAGGCAATTTGGCACAATTTCGCATGCGTCGTAATAAAAGCTTGCCTTTTTCCGTAAAACCAAGCACTCTTATATATTCAACACCCGAAGCAAGCTTATCCGGTGTGAAATCAGATTTCTGATGTCCAAGCAGAATAGCAAGAAGTGAACGCTGCAGCTTCGTTCTCGTATAGCGCTTCGTTTTTAAAGCTTCTAGCAGGTCATCGAACTGGCGGGAGGGCAGCTTGGGAAGGGCATTCAAAATGCGATGCTCCAATCCTTCTGTCATCTCATGCAGGTTCGAAAGTTCATATGACGAGCGAGTTACAATCGCGTGAAGCAGCGC
Organism: Paenibacillus sp. 01L418; assembly: GCF_056400045.1. Taxonomy (NCBI): domain Bacteria; kingdom Bacillati; phylum Bacillota; class Bacilli; order Caryophanales; family Paenibacillaceae; genus Paenibacillus; species Paenibacillus sp. 01L418. Next base: position 3,119 of record NZ_JBFTSN010000494.1, on the reverse strand, counting down.
ATTCGTAAAAGGCTCCCAGCTGATCGGGCAACGTCCGCTAGCCCATTCCTGCTGCAAGATTCGCGTTGTGGATTCCGGTACATAAGCGCGCGCTTCCTCAAGAGATCGTTTCTCGAGCAGCAGCTTGCGGATTGCGGTCGCGCTTGCGATTTGGCTGTCGGTTGCGGTTTCTTGATTGTACTGCGCTTTCTCACGAGTGATAGTGTGCGGCTCCATTTTGCCGCCTAGCCGTTTCAGCGCAAGCAAATAATGGAGCGCTAATGTATGATTAGGAAGCGCGAATGGAAAATTAGCGGCAGAGGAATAGCCCTGATCCGATAAGTAGGTGGTGATGGCGCTGCTGTACGCGTTCGGATAACTAATTCCCGTTTGAAGCAGCTGCTTCAATAAGGCTTTAAAGGCTGGCGGCTCGTTTGTAATGAGCTCTGCTGCCTGTAGCAGCGGCTCAAGCTCACCGTTTTCCGTTCCAAAGCAGAAGCTGTCAACGACGCCTGTCGCCTCTAATAAGGACACAGCGCCATAGGCGAACCACTCTGCGGCTTGTGTTGCGTAAGCAACCGGCAATTCAATGACAAGATCGCAGCCGCCTTCAAGCGCCATACGTGTTCTAGCCCATTTATCCAGCAGGGCAGGCTCGCCGCGTTGCAGAAAATGGCCGCTCATGACGGCAACGACGGCGTCAGATTGCGTTATTTTGCGCGATTGTTGCAAATGATACAAATGTCCGTTGTGAAATGGATTATACTCGACAATGAGCCCGACGGTGCGCATTCGCTTGATCCTCTCTCTGTTAAATGTTGGTTGTTTCACTATAGCATAGAGAGGGAGCACAATCACGGTCTGCATCAAGTGTTATTGAAAAACCGTGTGAAAATGTTGACAAAACAGTAGTCTGATAGATATAATAATCTTTGTTTGTTTGGGGTGATCTGATGCAGTTTCATATTCAAGAAACAATGTCCAAAGGGTTGAAAACTACAATCGACGAACAGCTCGATGTTAGTGACCTTTTTAAAGGACGCCAAGATGTTTATCGTACGGGACCTCTCCATGTATCGCTTCAGGTAACTGGGCACGAAGAGTTTATCGAAGTGGATGGCAAGCTTGCCATCGATCTCGAGCTTGCCTGCTCACGCTGCCTTGAACCGGTAAAGGATCATACGGTTATTCGATTCTCTGAAGTATTTAAGCGGGCTACGTCTGACGAAGACCGTGATGAGGATATGGAAGAGGAAGAGAGTGATTTCATTGAAGTAAATGCGGACAGACTGAACTTGAAGCCTTATGTGGAAGAAGCACTTCAACTGTTCATGCCTTTTGCACCGCTTTGCAGCAATGATTGTAAAGGTCTCTGTCAGACTTGCGGACAGAACTTAAATGAGCACAAATGCAGCTGCTCCACGGAGAAGGTTGATATCCGTTTTGCAGCGCTAAAGGATCTATTTAAGGAATAAGAGTAGTGCTGATTGAATTTTTGAAGGAGGTGTTAAATATGGCAGTACCTCAGCGTAGAACATCCAAGACTCGCCGTGATAAACGTCGTACGCATTTCAAACTTGCAGTACCGGGCATGGTGAAGTGTGAGCAATGCGGCGAGCTGAAATTGGCTCACCACGTATGCAAAGTTTGTGGATATTACAAAACAAAAGAGATCATTTCTCAATAAGAAATGATGTCTGGGATAGCACTTCATCCATGTGATGAAGTGCTATTTTTTTGCTCATATCGATTCGTGTAACGCTAGGGAATGGATGAAAAAGCAGTTATATTTTTATGCAACATTGCGCTCGAGCGTATTTTTTTATATACTTAATTAGTACCAGGTGATAATATCAAGCAACATACATATACTAATCGTACTGATGCCTCACAAGGCCGCGGAACAGATATAAGATTGTCTATCATTCACTATTTGGTAAAAGGTGGTGCCGAACATCGAACGAATGCCCAAACGGCAGCGGCATCAGCAGCTTGCCCGACACATTGATGAAAATCCTTTTATAACGGATCGGGAACTGACTAGGTTGCTCAAAGTAAGCATCCAGACGATACGCCTTGACCGGATGGAGCTTGGTATACCAGAGCTTAGAGAACGTCTGAAGCTGATGGCAGAACGTTCATACGACTCCGTTCGCTCGCTCGCATTGCACGAGGTGATTGGTGATATTGTCGATTTGGAATTGGACAAGAACGGCATCTCGGTATTCGAGATTCGTGAAGAACATGTATTCTCCAGAACGGGCATTGCACGCGGTCATCACGTATTTGCACAAGCAAATTCACTTGCCGTTGCTATTATAGATGATGAAATTGCACTTACCGTAACAGCGGACATTAGATTCATTCGACCTGTTAAGCTTGGGGAGAAATGTATTGCCAAGGCTTATGTTCGTTCCATTTCGGGCGAGCGAAGCAAGGCGAAGGTAGAGCTGTTCACATATGTCGGAGACGAAATGGTGTTCCAGGGTAACTTTGTTATTTATCGGTCCGCGGGAGACACAGATGCTGAAGGAGGAGACGTACGTGCGGATCGCTATTGATGCTATGGGGGGAGACAACGCCCCTGGCTTAATTGTGCAAGGAGCGCTTGACGCGGCGGCGCAGTGGCCCGATACAGAGCTGCTGCTCGTTGGTGAAACGTCTGTTATTGAACCGCTCATGAAAGGGCAGAAGCCCGCTAATATAACCATTTGCCATGCTGATGAGGTCATTGGTCCAGATGATGAGCCTGTTAAAGCGGTACGCCGCAAAAAAGGAGCATCCATGGTCGTTGCTGGACAGCTCGTTCGTGAAAAGCAGGCAGATGCTATGCTGTCAGCAGGCAATACTGGTGCTTTGATGGCGACTGGACTTCTTGTCGTCGGTCGAATGGATGGAATCGAACGGCCCGCGCTCGCTCCTATGATGCCTACGATGGATGATGTCGGCATTCTTACGCTTGATTTGGGAGCGAATATGGATGCAAAGCCGGAGCATCTGCTGCAATATGCAATTATGGGAAGCATTTATCGTGCAAAGGTTCACGGACTGGAGAAGCCGAGAGTTGGGCTTCTGAACGTGGGAACTGAAGCGATGAAGGGAAATGAAATGGCTAAAGCGGCTTACGCTTTGCTTGAGCA
>NZ_JBFTSN010000493.1:0-4291 GCF_056400045.1 Paenibacillus sp. 01L418 | reverse complement strand
AAATAGCTGCTAAGCTTAGCGGTTTCTTCCATGTTGCCATGTGCCCAATAAAAAATCATCGCATTGTTTATCTTATAAATACGAGGGTAAAGCATATTAATCAATTCGGTTTGTTTTGAAAATCCTTTAGACCCTCTTCAAGCTGCTGCTCCGATTTAAAAATATAAATGGAAACCTGTTCTAGGCGAGTAGAGTCAGCTTCATTGTTTATAGGACTAACCGTATATCTGCTAGGATTAATACCATCCAAAATCCATTCCTTATCTGGACGGATCGGAGTCAAAAGCAGCTGCTGATTGCTTAATTCTTTTTCAATTAGACTTAAATAAAGGGGTGATTTGGTTATTATAGGATCAATGATTTGTGCCGTAATGGAGAACCGTATGGGTGGCGATGAATCGAGCTGCATAGCTGCTGCTCTTATAGCCACTGGCTGACCAATATGCAGCTTGCCATAGACTTCTTTATCGATGGTGTACCACGCTAGCTCGCGATTCTGTTCTGCTTTTGTAAACCAATCATCCATCGAATGGCTTTTTCTCTCGTCTTCTGACCAGTTCGCAGCCACTAAAATTCGATTCGATGCATCTCGGGCCATAACTTTTTTGTCCATTACAAGTCCTTCGACCACTTTCTCTGGCTCTGACCAAGATAGTATTTCCCGAATCTTAATTGTGTTAGAAGGAGATAGCCTGAACATCGTATGCGAGTCATCTAAATTAACGATTGAATCTGTTTTATCATCACCGATCAAAAGATAATATTCAGAGCTGCCGATTATTACTTTATAAGTTGGAGCTGCCATTTTCACGATACCTTTTAATGGTTCAGCTTCTTCAAAAGTTTGTTTAAATACATCTACAAGGTCGGCTTCCGTTATGGTCTGATAGATGGTTTCAATAGCTGCCTTGCTGCCATCAGCATTTTTGAGGTTATAAATGACAACTTTTTCACGGACTCGATTCGGCTGTTCGTTCGGTTCAATGATTGTTAGCTCGCTTGGTTGAACAGTTGGTGTATTACTAATTGCTTCGGATTTGCATCCGGTCATCATTAAAGCAATAATGATTATTGCTAAAATGCTTCTCACTCCATCACCTCTAGTCTTAATTTGCATATTTGGTATCATTTACAATAACAACGATAAAATCATTGTATAAGTTGCGAACGTGGTTGATAAGAATAAGCGGCAGCATAAAAAAAACCCGCAATCGCAGATATGATCTGCAATTCGGGTTGTTTTTGAAACATTTAAATATAAACCTGCTGGATTTCATACTCACGCTCAATGGCCATATCGATGAATTCTTCACCAATTTGAATAAGCGGGCGGAAAAACTCGGTAGGGTGAGTCATGACAATAATTCCACTTTCTCCACCTACAAGCTCGATTCTTTTGCCTATGAAATTAGGCATCATATGTTTAATAAAGGTGTGGGTTGTATAGGGATCAAGCTCTTTGAAGCTCAGCTGATAAAGTTCCTTTAGTACAAAAAGCAAATCACGCTTCTGTTGATACACGCGCTGGGAAATCATCGCACTGTAAATATCGACTACAGCAATGATTTTGGATACGGGATGAATCTCATCACCCTTCAGACCTTGAGGATATCCAGTGCCATCATTTCGCTCATGATGTTGAAGTGCTCCAATGGCTACAAATGGTTCATCCAGAGAGTCTAAAATAATTTCATGTCCGTATAAGGTGTGTCTCTTCACTTCTTCGTACTCTTCATCAGTCAGCTTCCCAGGCTTATTTAAAATGCTCTCTTCAATTCGGCATTTTCCGATATCATGGAGGAAGCCGGCATTGCCGATACGAACAGCTTCTTCATTGGAGTACCCGACCCAAGTAGCGAGATAATACGACAACATACCGACCTGCACGGAATGCTGATACGTATAATCGTCTTTAGAATTGAGTAATAGCAGCATAGATACAACATCGCGTTCCATTTGGAGGTTGCTCAGTAGAGGCTGGAAGATGGACGTTACTTCCTCGACATCCACTTTTCCTTGCTGATTCGCTTTCGTGAATAATCCCTCAAAGCTTTTGACAGCGTTTTCGTAAAGGGGCTGAACGGTAGGAAGCCACTTGGGATTTATAGTAGATTCAAGTGTACGACCTTCCGTTTCTTCGCTTACTCTTTCATCTATATCAATATAGTCCATTTGATGTTGAAATAATCTTGATATATCTTGGTTATTGAGTACTGTTCCTTTGGAGAGTACATGAAGTCCGTAATTGTTGAAAGTGTCATTGCTTAAACGGTCTCCATTAATTAATTCTGTAACATGAACTCTCATCGAGACACCTCATTGGTAGTAGTAGAAAAGATATACCTACAATAGTAGCAATGATTGATCGGATTGGCAATATGAGGGTATTATAATAGCGACTAATTACCTAATAATTCAGCATAAAGCGACCTTGCTTTTGATAATTGATCTGTGCCTTGGACGATGGCTCGGCCATCCTGGAACAGGACTAAGGTCAAATCAGCCTCAAGTTCAATTCGCAGTAAAAAACGATTGCGTGTTATTGTGCCAACCGGCTTTAAGCGTTCAGCTAACTCTTCCAAGTTCAGTAGAGCATCTTGACTCGGTGTAATTTGCACAGAATGGCGACCGCATAGAGCAGCAGCTGATCCCGACATTTGGTCTTCCAAAAATGCGAACTGCCTATTTCCGCAGCAGTCGCAATGGCTTCGCTTCGATTTGGCCACAGAAATAGGAAGCCAAGCATGATTCCAAAGGTCAACTTGAAATAAGGTGCCGTGAAGTGCGTTCTTGTTGCCTGAGAGCAGCTTAATGGCTTCCGTTGCTTGAAGAGAGCCGATGATGTCAACGACTGGAGAGATGACACCTGCCGTTTCACAAGTATCGGTCGTTCCAGGCGGAGGCGGTTCATTGAACAAGCATCGGTAGCAGGGGGATTCGCCTGGTATAATCGTCATTGTCATGCCCGATGCGCCGACGGCTCCGCCATAAATCCAAGGAATGCTGTACTTCACGCTATAATCATTAATTAAATATCGAACAGAGAAGTTGTCACTGCCATCAACAATAAGATCAACATCAGTGAGTAATTCTTCCGCATTCATTGCCGTTAAATCAGCAACTATCGGATCAATGAAGACAGAGCTGTTCATGGCTCGCAAATGCGCAGCAGCGGCCTCTGCTTTGGGAAGCAGCGATAATACATCTTCTTCGGTATACAGCATTTGCCGCTGTAAATTACTCCATTCAATAATGTCCCGGTCTATAATACGCACATATCCAACGCCGGATCTGACTAAATGCTGGGCGATGACAGAACCAAGCGCACCCATGCCAACGACCGCTGCGCGACTGCCGGTAAGCAGCTGTTGTCCTTTCTCTCCAACGGGTGAGAAGCGGACTTGTCTCGCATAACGAGCTGATCCCACGCCCGATATTTCAGGCGCAGCGTTATTTTGTGTGATTGGTTTGTTCATTTTTGCTAATCTCCTTAAAAGCATCGTGAAGCCATGTTCGACACGCCTAGTTGTAATTCTAAAAGTCCTTTAATTGTTCAGTAGGATTCCACGGGCCAAGCTGATGCCCTTTCCATTCTGATCCGTCTTCCCAAATTTCTTTCTTCCATATAGGGACGATTTGTTTAAGACGTTCAATGGCGTAGCGGCTCGCCTCGTAACAGCTGTCACGGTGGGGGGATGACACCGCGATAACGACGCTTGTCTCAGCGAGGCCAACAACGCCAATTCTATGGCTGATGGCACATAAGGCGCCTTGCCAGCGCTCGGCAATTTCATTGCCAATTTGCTGCATCGTTGCAATGGCCATCGGTGCATAGGCTTCATATTCAAGCCGTACCGTACGCTGCCCATGTGTCCATTCACGCGTTGTTCCTACAAATGCAATAGAGGCACCATTTTCCGGTACAATAACTTTTGCAAGCACAGCATCGGAGCTAATGACATCGTTTGTTACGATATAGCGCTCTATAGGCTCCTTGGCAAGCTCTTGTTTCTCTTCTCCTCCGGATACTGGCGGAAGCAGGGCTAGCTCGTCAGAGGCGTGTATGATCGTATCCTCGGCGGCGTAAACGTGGTTGCATGCGATAAAAGCTATCTGTATTAATGCTTGATGATCTGGGTATTCGTCAGAAATGGCGGCCTTCAGATCGGCTACGCTCATTTTCTCCAAATCCGATTGCAGCTGTATGGAAGGGGCCCCAATTCGCTCGGGAAGCCCTGCAAATAATTTAATAATCCAGTCATATTTCATGGTATAAAACCTCTCATCGTAT
>NZ_JBFTSN010000492.1:0-4304 GCF_056400045.1 Paenibacillus sp. 01L418 | reverse complement strand
GGTTATACATTGCTCTTTTTGATTCACTTCGCTCTCTCGCGGCTCTTGATACGGATACATCTCTTTCAGCTTATTAGATCGAGAGACAACTTGTCTATACGTATGGATTAACTCGTTAAAGCTTTGTCCTCCCACGCCGGATAATTTTCCACTTAACTCCATTAGAAACAGCACGGCATGACTCCTAGCTTCGCACAAAATTTCGATAAATAAACTGAAATAATATTTATCCATCGTTTCCCTCTCGAGTGCGTCAAGCCACCGTTCGTAAGCTTTTGCACCAACGAGATACGTTTTATCCTGCCACCGATAATCGCCATCCTCATTTAAACGAATAACATAATCAAGCGCTTCTATAAAAGCGGTTCGTTCGTCTACTGCTTGAATAGGAACAACCGAATGCAAAGAAATGAGGCCGCATGCCTTGTTTTTTTGTTCGGATTTCTCTCCATTCTTTACACAGTTTATACAAGGACAGCGGCTTAGACCTAAGAAACTCCAAGGTATTGCATCTTCGCTGTGCTCATACCCTGTATGCCAATTATATGTATAATAACCGTGATCATCATGGGCGTACACGACAGATGTCTGGTTTTGAATATCAATATTTTTAGAAAAAACGGGATGATTGGCACGTAAGGCGCACTTTGCTTTCTCCCACGCTTCCGCTTGCAGACGTTTAAAGTCTTCTCCTTCCGCATAAGCATGCAACCCACTAACCTCTAATCCAATATTGCGAACAAGCCGAAAAACCTCCGGCTCAGGCGGTCCCCCGTTAGGTTCAACTAGTCTTTCATCAATAACATGTAAGAAAGCAAGCCCGGTCATGCCATAAATCCATGCTGCCGATAGAGGCATTTGATAAAAGTCAGCCGTAGATTTAATGGCACCGATTAAAGAATTGTCCAGTCCACTAAACTTGTAATGATCAATTTTCACCAGTGTGTTAGCACTCCATTGATTATTTTCATCCATAAGTCTACCTCCATCTCTTCATGGTCACACCTGCATAACCTCTACACTACAGTCGATCCCAATGTTTTTGCTATAGCTTCCTCTAAGGGTGTAGCCGTGAAGCCAAACCTCTCTGAAAATAGACTGCTATCAATAATAAAATCATTTTCGAACTGGTACAGCATTTCGATGCTTTCTCGAGCTGCCGGTATAAACAATCCCCCTATTCGAAGCATCGCTTTCCCCATGGTTTGAATGTTTGCAGGGAATCCAGCAAGTCGATAAGCTGTTTCAACAAATTCTCTTGTTGTAACCGTAGCATCGTTTGGAACATGCCACGCGCGGCCATATGCATCTTCATGTTGACTTAACACAACGAGCGCTTTACCAAAATCATCGATAAACGTATACGTATGCTTCTTATCCGGGTTTCCCATTACCGTGCAAGCTTTGCCTTTCACTATCGGCTTGAACAACCGTGAACCAACAGAAGAATGGTGAACATTCGGTCCAAAAAAATCCGCTCCCCGCCCCATCGTCACCTGCAGCATTCCCTCTTGATAGAGCTGCAGCAGTCGACTAGACATGTCTGCGCGTACTTTCCCCTTCTTAGTCACAGCTGTGTACGGTAATCCTTCATGCATGCTCCCATTAACCTGCCCATACATATATACATTTTCGGCAACGACCAGCTTCGCTCCTGCAGCTATAGCTCCCGAAATGATATGCTCCTGAAAAGGCAAAAACAACTCATGCCACTTCTGATATGGCGGCTGCGCACACTGAAAGACAACCTTTGCATGTTTCATTATGGCCTTTGTCTCATCCTCATTCATTACGTTCGCTTGCTTTACACTCACCCCTGAAGGCACAGTCGCTTTCCCGCTCAAACTAACCATTTTGACAGGTTCTCCAAGAGCAACAAGCTCCCTCATGACGGCCATACCCAGCGGACCCGTTCCGAAAATCACATTCATATTGTTTTTTCCTCCCCATTTGACGAATAAAAACAATATAAACCCTATAGTAACTATAGGGTCAACGCTTTTCGAACAGAAACTTGAAGCTCTACAATAAACTCCTCCGGCTTCATCATTTGAGCCATATCAACCAAATACAGCTCAATTGACGGACCCGCTTCGATGTAGTTATGCTTCTCCATCCACGACAGCAGCTTGCTGTAAATTCGTTTGCACGATTCGGCGTTCGGAATTCCGCAATAAAGAGCTGTAATATAATCGCCTTCAGGGATAATTCGGCTATATTCATTTGGAGCGTGAGCACCAGTAGAGTCGGTAGAAATGCAAAATTCCAAATCGGAATCCTCACGATCAAATGTCAAAATATTTTCATGGTAAATCGTCATCAATTGCTTCGGAATTAATCCGTTTGCTTCCGCCTGCTGGAATAATCGTGTAAACTTAACAACCGACGCTTCCATCCCACACGCTGATCTGCTGCGATCAGATAGGATAAGCCGCTCCGGCAAATGTTTTAATTCCACTAACACATCAAGGTTTTTAAGCTCATCGCCTAAATCCARCAAATAATTGATTTGTTCCGATCTCTTTCCTATTAATTGTACAAGCTGCTCTAATTGTTCTATTTCAGTAATCGTGTTCCTTCGTTTTAATTCAAGCTTCTCTACTAAACTGCTTAAGCTTCCCTCTTTTAAAGCTGCTTTTATTTCATCAAGCGAAAATTGCAATGTTTTCATGTCTTGGACGATTTTAATATAAAGAAGTTCATAATTGGAATAATACCGATAACCAGTGGATTTATCCGTATGGCTAGGTATGACCAAACCGATCTTGTCGTAAAAGCGCAGTGTTTGAACAGCGATATTACATATCTTTGCCGCTTGGCCTATAGAGTAAAATTGATCGTTGCTCATCGAAACTATTCCCCTTTGAGAGTCTCGCCTGTTAATAAATCTATCTGCTGCAAAATGGGTTCAGCTAATTCAAGTTGTTTCGTTGCAAACTCCAAATCACCATGCCCTGCGAGAGCAAAATCCAGATTGCCCAAGGTAGACATCAGTATGCGTGCAGAAACTGCAAAACCAAATGCCTTTTTGTCAGAAACAATATCAGAATGATTCAGCATACATGTGAAAGTTGGCTCTTGTGTTCCACCAAATAAAACAAGATTGCCAACATAGGAGGACAAATCCCAGTAGTGGGRCATTAATGATATGTCCTCAAAATCCATCCATAACCAACCCTCCGGGCTCGGTATCAGGTTACCTGCATGGGCATCTCCATGACTGGGTACTAACAAGTCTAGCTCCTCCCGCATCTTCTCGTCCCATTTATGAAATTTCTGCAATAAAGCTTGTATTCGTTCATCGGGGTTAAGTCTTAATCTTTGTGCTGATTGACAAGTGCGCTCCCAAACACCAAGCATAGGAACCTCACCTTCAAAGTCTTTTATTGCCTTAGAAAGTTTGTTAATAAGATCAACTGCTTCCTTCGGCGATGGAGGTTGCAAGGCTACAGGAGGGACATAAGCCCACAGCGTCAGCCATGTATCTGCCACGTTATGAGGACCCGCATCAACAAGGCTAGTTGGCAGCAGCACAGGGACATTCTTGGAATGAAGGTAACGCGCTACAAGCAGCTCTCGATCCTGTATCTTGTATGCATTCTCTCCATCTGCTTCAGAGAGGACAATTGCTATTCTTGCCACAATGGGATAAGGAGCTAGATGAATAATTAAATTCCCACCCTCACTAAGCACATGAGGCGTAATATCCGTTAACCCCCATTCATTGGCCAGTAATAATAATGATGAGATAAGCTCGTTTTTATTAGGCATTGCAGCAGCTCCTTAACAAGGTTATACATTTATTTTAGCTTCACTGCTGGATCGCTCAAAGGTAAAAAACGTTTCATAGTCAACTCTAGGCAAAAACTGTCCAAACTATTTCTCAACGCTTCAACTTTATCTCATACTTCGATTAATGACATGCTTTATGCCATTATTCAAATCAAGACTTTTAAGTTCGAGCACATCGACTTAAAAAATAATGCTTATCCGCCAAAAGCAATACGATAACCGTTATTGTCGACAATGGTAAGCTCACTCCATCCATCTGACCAATGCGGTCCTTGCACAATCTTCACTTCTTTTGAGATAAACAACTTATGTAATTGTCTTAGTCCCTCTGGATTCGTATAGCAGAAAGCATCAAAATAAAGTCCGCCTTCTACTGACGAATTGGGCCGAATATCACTTTTCAATTTAGCTTCGTGCAAAATAAAGGTCACATCGCCGTAGTTCATATGAATATGTCCGCCAATATTTTCTGAAGTAAATCCGATATTTTCATAAAAATGGATGGAATCGTG
>NZ_JBFTSN010000491.1:0-4305 GCF_056400045.1 Paenibacillus sp. 01L418 | reverse complement strand
ACTTAGACGTACCTGCCAACAGTTGGGCTCTCGGGGTTCCTTCGAACCATGAGAAGGGTAGAGCAATTATGCTTCTATCGGATTGTAAATATGGATTCCGAGGTATGGATCGAGCCCTTTCCGTCACACTGCTGCGGGGCTCATATGGCCCGGATGCTTATCCGAATACAGGGGTTCATCGCATTCGTTTAAGTATTTGTGTAGTTGATGCTTCTAAAAACCAGCAATTGATTGAACAATCCTCCCATTATCATCTTCCGCTCCAATACATCTCAGCGGCTGCAAGTAATGGAGATTGGCCAACAACACAAAGCTTCTTGCAATTAATTGAAGGAACGATTGCAATCTCTGCGATCAAGATGCCTGAGAGCGATCAAGCTGTTAATCGATGGATTATTCGCGTGTATGAAACCGAAGGAAACACATCCTCGGTAAAGCTGGAGTTATGCCGCAAAGTGAGCAAAGCTTATTTTGTCGATACGTTAGAATGTCCTCTAGTTGAGGGGGAAGTATTCATTAATGAATCACAAATAGGTTTTGAGGTTATGGCTTTTGGCGTCGCGAGCCTATGTATTGAATTTGAACAATAGGAGGGTTGTCCGGTGAGTATCGATCAGCAAGCAGAAAAGACTACACAAACCTTAATTTATCCGGTTTATGAACAAAATGTAGAACGGATTCTGGATCTGCCGCGAGTCCGGCATCTGTTCGATGTGTCAGTATTGAGACCGCATATGGGCGCCAAAGATGCAATAACGTGGTTCTATGGTCGTCTAGGACAACCGGATGTTGTTATCGTAGGTATGGGTGACGCCTCGCTAATTCACCCTGTTCGGATTAGGGAAGCAGCCGGCAACACGGGAAGAGCAGCAGCCAAAGAGAAATGTGGTCGTGTGCATGTTTCTTTTCAAGCGCTGTGGGATGCCAATATAGCATCCGATCAAGAAGCAGAAGCTATCTCGGCATGGGTGGAAGGTTGGAAACTGGGTACGTATTCCTTCGATAAATATAAGACGAAGTCAGATAAGCTGGAAATCCCGATCCTTTCTTTCGATGGACAGACCGGTTTGCAGATCCAGGAGGCTATTCGCCAAGGGGAAATTCATGCTGAAGGTACGATCTGGGCGCGCGATCTTGCGAATGAGCCAGCCAACTATTTGCGCCCGTTAGAACTTATGGACAAAGTGATGGAGCGTTTTGCCGGAACGGGTGTGGAGATTAATGTCTACACTGGCGAGGAGTTGGAGAGGCAAGGTTTTGCCGGCGTAATAGCGGTTGGTAAAGGAAGCGTATATGCGCCTGCTTTTATCGAACTTCGCTATTGTACGGATGAGTCAAAGCCGCTTACAGCTCTAATTGGCAAAGGAATTACGTTCGACACCGGAGGAATCAGCCTTAAAAAAGATTACGATATTAGCAGTATGAGGATGGATATGGCCGGTGCGGCAGGTGTGCTTGGGGCGCTGGATATCGTCGTTAAGTGCGGTGCGTCCGCCAACATAGCGGTGTTGGTGCCGACTGCAGAGAATGTTATATCAGGGAACAGCTTACTACCGAGTGATGTAATCCGATATGCGAATGGCCTAACCGTTCAAGTAGGCAATACCGATTCGGAAGGCCGACTCATACTGGCTGATGCGTTGATCCATGCTCATCGAATAGGGGCAGTGGAAGCGATCGATATGGCAACGTTAACTTACGCTGTCGTAGGCGCACTAGGAACGAAGATTGCAGGTATCCTCGGCGACGACGAGTTGGTGGGGTTGTGTAAAAATGCAGGTGAGCCGTTTGGCGAGAAAGTATGGCAGCTGCCATTGGTAGATGAATACGAATCGTATTTGGATAGCACATATGCCGATGTCTGCAACATTAGCAGCGGTGATGGGGGAGGTGCGATTTCAGCGGCACTGTTCTTACGCAAGTTTGTCCATCCTTCATTGAAATGGGCACATATCGACATGAATGGTCCCAAAGATTCATCCTCCGCAAGTGGCCAGCAGGCTATCGGTGCGACCGGCTTCGGCGCGAGAATGTTGGCTTCGTTTGTGATGTCGAGATAAAAAGGAGGGTAATCCTCCTCTTTATTTATTTTTTTGTAAACGCAAACAAATACATATATAACATTAAACAACAAGTGGGTGAGCGTTGAATTTATTATTCTATCAAATGAATGTAGGAGGTTATTTATGTTGCTTATGAGAAATAAGAGATTGGTTAGCATGGTTTTGGTTATGAGTTTATGGATTAGCTGTATCAGTATCGGTTTTCCTCATGCTATTGCTTATGCTGATGATAGCAGTCAACCTACGACGATTTCCGGTTTAGTTGGTGAATGGAAATTTGATGAAGTGTCGAAGGAGGGAATATCTCCGGACACGTTGAAGCGGAATAATGCTATCCTTACCGATGCTGCAATAGGAAGCGGAAAGGTAGGAAAAGCCTTATTGTTAAATGGTTATCTTAGTTACGCCACTGTACCGAATCAGAATTTAATAAATACAGGCAGCGATTTCTCTATGAGCCTGCTTGTCAATTTCAATTCAACCTATACAAACAGAGACGTTGTCATTGTTCAGCAGCAAGGTGAGGGCGGAGAAACGCTGCTATCACGCAGAGCTGATGGTAGATTACAATCCTCTCTTGGCGGAAAAACGACGATCGGAGCAACATTAATTGAGCCTAAAAAGTGGTACCATGTTGCCCTTAGCAGAGAGGGTGACCAGGTTAAGCTTTATGTCAATGGTGCGTTCGAAGCTGCTACGGACGATACGTTATTAGTATCGAATAGTGGTGATTTTCGGATTGGAGCTGACCGAGAGCCGGAAGTGACAAATGCGTGGCCGGGGCTCATCGACGAATTCGAAATTTATGACAAGGCTCTGACAGATGAGGAAATGAAACAGGTTCCGGGTTTTAATTGGCCTATTATTTCGTTAAACGGTCATTCGGAATTGAGTTTATCTTTGAACGATACCTATGTGGAGAACGGAGCACAAGCATCCGATTCAAAGGACGGAGATATTACGGCCGATATTCAAACGACTGGTCTTGTCGATACGAGTAAAGGCGGCATCTACAAAGTGAACTATACGGTATCTAACCAAGCAGGAGATTCGGTTACCAAAGTGAGGACTGTAACTGTTATTCCACCAARAACGTTATCTCGCGCGAGCAGAGTTTTGATTGATAAAGGGCTGCAAATGCAGACGTGGATGACAACGGATCAATCAGGTCGGAAATACGCTAGTGCAGAGGAATGGAAAAACAGTCATTTTACTACGGCTACCTATTACGAATATCCGGGCTATAACCAAATGTTCCATAACCAGATGCCAGAAGCACAATGGTCGTTTGTAAAAGGGGCATTCGGAGATGGCTTGGGAGGCGGTCCGAAAGAAAAAGATATGACGGGATTTTTGAGTGATGCGCAAAAAACTAATGTAGATAAGCTGATTACGATATCATTTGGAGATGAAGAAAACTACAACGAAGGGATCTTGAAAACCTTTACGGAGTGGTTCAAGCTAAGCCACAAACTTTATCCGGATGTCCTCGCTCACAGCAACCAACAATCGCGTCAATGGCAAAGGGACGATTATGAAACGTACATTCGTACGGCCGAACCTGACCTGCTCACATTCGACGATTATTTATTCTCAACGAGAGGCTCGGACAACAATCTATTTACAACAATCGTCAATAACATTAATGACCAAAGAACGATTGCACTTAAGGGCTATGACGGAACCGGGCAAAGTCCGATCGCTTTCGGRCAATATTTGCTTGGCTTCAAGACAGGTGAGATTCCTGCAGATGTAGGTCCATATATTATAACTGAATCTCAAATATACGGCGTTCCGTTCGCCACATTGACGATGGGCGGCAAATGGCTCAGCATGTTCCGCTGGGAGTATGACAGCAACACTTTCTTGTTTTTTGACAAGGATGGTAAACCTACAAAGCAATATGAGCAATATGCCGAAATGGCAAGGCAAATAAGCAACCTTGGACCRCATCTTGTACGGCTCAATAGCACAGATGTCTCTATTTTGCCGGGGCAACATAAGGATTCGAACGGAAGAATCGTTAAAAACCTAACGCCTAGAGAAACACCAATATTCGATAAGAATACTCAGCTAAAGCATCCTTATTTAAGAAGTGTAGTTTCGAAAAACTCCAGCGTTCATGGTGGACTTAATGGCGATGTAATGCTTGGTTTTTTTGAACCTCTGCCAGATACAGAGTCGTTTTTCAACTCCACAGACATGGAATATTTTATGGTCATGAATGGACTGACATCAGGTA
>NZ_JBFTSN010000490.1:0-4310 GCF_056400045.1 Paenibacillus sp. 01L418 | reverse complement strand
GTTCGAGCTTGTTATTGGCGAGCTTGATCATATTTTGGAGCGCTTTGAAAAAGGGGATGGCTCGCTGGAGCAGCGACTTGCTCGAATGCTGCTAGAATCGGGCAACGATACGGATTTAAAACAAAAAATTAATCATTTGGGCTCCTCCCTCAGCCGCATTCGTGAAGAGGTGCTGACAGGCGAAAACCCGCTGCCGACAAGTCCCGACCTGCTAGTGAATTTGGATACGCTTGGACAAACCGTGGAGGTGCAGCCTTGAACGAAAAACAGGTGCACAAATTTGTAAACCGCTATTTAGAAGCTACCGAATGCTCAATTTTAGAAAAGTCACCAAGCCATTTCACCGTGAAGCTCTCTCCTCACGYCGACCGTGAACTTACGAATCGTCCCTACTACTGGAGCTTCGTCGATCGTGTCGACGCAGAACCAGAGACGATGACATTCTTGTTTGTAACGGACAAGAATAAATATGACGCTGCCGAGGAGCTCAAAAAAATTGAAGTCGTGAATACCGAACAGGATGCTGCGCTGAACGCGCAAGATACAGCAGCGAATGCCGCTCTTGGGCGTTCGCTAGGCTTCATTCACGGCAGCTTAGCGGCACCCGTTCGCATTCCGCGTGAAGACTTGTTTTTTGGCGCACGCAAGCTCGAGCAAATATTTGATGCTGCAAAAGCTAAGGGCAGCTTCGTCCATTTGTTTCAGGAGCCAGACAAACGCTCGAACAATCCCTTTACCTCGACCCCTTACACCGCATGGCTGTCTGTCAATATGCGGGTAGAGTTCGCTTGTGATCGCAAGCGCGAAGAAATTCATAGCTACGGTGTCTCGCTCGCGACTGGCCAATGTGTGGAGCATTTCTACGATCGCTTGCTTACGCACAAGCTTACGCCTCGCCTGCCTGCAAATATTCACATCACCAAAAATGGCCTCTCCTTCAATAAAGCGCTTAGCATCATAGAGCAAACGCTGGAGCGCAAGCTTCGCAGCTATGATTACAGCTGGGCTGAGAGTGCATCAGCAAGGTTGAAGGAAGAGCTTGATCGAATTAACGGATACTACGAGCCGCTTGTTAATAATGCAATCGAAGAAAACAAACCAGCGATTGAGGAGCAATTCGCTCAGCGTCAATCCGAAATCAGATGGCAATATGAGCCTAGAGTGACTGCGTCCGCCATTAACTGCGGCATCTTTCATCTCGAGGGTATCGATTGACATAGATCTGACGTTATCCGCAGCAATACGTCAAAAAAAGGCGGTCACAAGGCCGCCCTTACGCGACAGGTTGCAACAGCCTTCTTAAAGCTTGTCCTATACAATGATATGGAGGTGATTAATTATGCCAAAAAAATTCATCAAGCTTACAGCGGCATGTGTTTTGACCGCTATTGTATTGTATGCAGGCGGATTGCAGCCACAAGCAGCTGCGGCCGTTTCTAATCCTACAACCGTTTATGAGCCTGTTCAGCAGCAAGCGCAGCGCTGGGTTGAAGAACTGGCTGTACAGCCTTCTTTTGCCTCATGGAAGAAGTCGACACTTATTGTTTCTCCTATTGGCCCTGGAACGCATAGCTGGCTTGTGCTTGTCATGCAAAATAAAAATACTGTCGGTTATCTTGTCATTAATGCGGTGGAGTCAGGTGGATATCAACTAGGCGAATACGGAACAAACAGTCATCCATTATTCGATGAAAGCACACTTACACGAGCGATTAAGCAGCTCGAGCTTCTAAAGCCTGCAACCCAAATTGATCGAATATATGTTCATCCTCTCCTTGCCGCATGGAAAATAACGACAGAGAAAGAAACGTATTATGCAGATGCTGTCAGCGGTGAATCGCTCCCTGCCAAGAAGGAAGATTGGACAAATGCTGCCGCAACTAAGCTTGATAAAGCGGCTCCATTACTTAACACTCAGAAAGCAGTCCTTATTAAACAAGTCTCACTGCCGTCATTTAATCCATTCGATAAGCTTCCCTGGCTAACGAATAAACCCATCACATTGAGCTCCAATTCCTACACACCTCTCTTTGCCAAAATAAACAACAAAGAACAGCTCCGCTTTACCGCTGAGCTGTTTGATGGCCAGATGTTATATGTCTGGTCTGTCGTCGGATATAACAAATGGGATAACGGTCAAATCTATGTCGCGCTTGAAGCAAGCGAGGATGGTTCTGATCGCCGCTATATTCCCCTTCAGCTTTTAATCGAGCTTGGTCACTTTTACCGATGACGCTCAGCGCGTCCGCGCCACCATAACATTACACTCACTGGTCCCCATCCGAACCAACGCGTCAGCCAAGGCTCTCTCCGAGATTTGGCTAATACGTTGGTTTGTTTCCGTTCTTCTCTTGGTGTCTCCATATAATTTATAAATTTTTCGGTCATAAATTTTACGTATTCATCGCCTTTTGCCATGCTAATCAGTCCTTTCAATACCGTATGAATTAATAATTTAAGTTTGCCCCTTAACCATCCAATCTAAACATGCATGAGTTTCCCTCCAAACAGCCACGCTAACCGTATGTCAAAGAAATCTGGAGGAACAATCAGCATGTTTCGTAAAATGGCACTAACCTTTGTTGTAGTATGGCTGGCTGCTTCCAGCAGCTCATCCAGCGCTTTTGCATGGCCTCTTTTGCCGGTAGGCTACAATCAGGACTGGGCGCTTCCGTCAACTGTCGTCATCATCGATGCTGGACATGGCGGAATTGACGGGGGAGCCTCATCAGCTGATATTTTAGAAAAGGACATTAATTTAGCTGTTGCGCGTAAGCTGTATTTTATTTTGCGAAGCCAAAACATACCGGCTATACTCAATCGAACCGGCGACTATGCACTCAGTGACGATAATCGTTGGCATAATACACGTTCGAGACATCGTAAAGATTTATCGCAGCGCCGGCAATTAACCGATGAAATTGAAAGTGAACTGCTCATTAGTTTGCATGTCAATTGGTCTAAGAAAAGTATGCAGAAAGGCCCTCTAGTGCTGCATCAGAG
Organism: Paenibacillus sp. 01L418; assembly: GCF_056400045.1. Taxonomy (NCBI): domain Bacteria; kingdom Bacillati; phylum Bacillota; class Bacilli; order Caryophanales; family Paenibacillaceae; genus Paenibacillus; species Paenibacillus sp. 01L418. The sequence goes on along the minus strand of NZ_JBFTSN010000490.1, from coordinate 1,307 downwards.
CAGCGGTGAAAGCTCGTTGCTTGCATTTTGCATACAAGATGCGCTTAATCGACAACAAAATACGGCTTTCCTCCCAAGGGAAGGAAAACCGTTTTATTTACTTAGAAGGGTGCAGGACCCTGCTGTTATCGTAGAAATGGGCTTTATTAGCAGCGAGCATGATCGTACGATGCTGACAGATCCGCAGCGTCAGCAAGAAGTTGCTGAAGCGATTGCTTCAGGGATTAGGCAATACAAGTGGATCGTTCATTGATTCTCCGCCAATAAGCGCAGTCAGCTTCACGAATCTCACGGTAGGCTGCATCGCAGGTATGGACTGATGGAGAACCGAGGATGTATATTTCCCAGGTGCTCCAACATGTCCGATCGTGATGCAGCTGTCATGTGACTCCAAATGCTTGCGAAGCACGCCGATTTGTTTGGATATATGCTGAACGGTATAAACGTCATCAAGAAAAACATCATTGGAGACAGTCGGCACGCCCAGCTCTTTGGCTAATTTGGGAACAACCGTTTTGAAGGTGGTCCGGCTATCTAGAAAAAAGAGCCCCCGCTCCTTGCACACGCTTAGCACAATTCGCATCATTCGCTCATCTGCTGTCACCTTTGAGCCCATATGATTATTCATCCCAATGGCATGAGGCACATCGTCAATGGCATCCTCTACCCGTTTACGCACCTCTGCATCGCTTAAATCAGTTGTGAGCGCTCCAGGGCCTAACCAGCTTTTTAGCCCTTTGTTCGGTTCCATCGGCATATGAACAATGACATCATGGCCAAGCCTATACGCTTCCTCTGCATCCTTCTTAGTCGTTGGCATAAAAGGCATAATCGCCGCTGTAATTTTGACTGGAAGCTTCATCATTTCCTCAGTTCCGCTCATGTTATTGCCAAAATCGTCAATTACGATTGCCACTGGCTTCCGTTCATCCACCTGCGCAGCCGCACTTATCCCTTTAGCTGAACTTTGAGCAGAAACATGATTATAGCTGAGCGGACTCATAGCAGCTGAAAGTGCACTCAGCAGCATGACTGCCGCAGCTGCCTTAGCAACCGATGACCATCTCAATTTACGAAATTTCTGTATTTCTCTTTCCTCAATTAATTTATGCTGTCTGCTCATTGCTGCACGCACCTTTCACCGTTTGCTGTTATTGTTTGTGAAAATGCTGGAAAATATGCGAATGCAGCATAATATCAGAAGCATAAACCTAACTTATAAATATAAAAAAAGAGACCTGATTTAGGCCTCTCTTGTCATTGATTCCTATTTATAATTTATTCGAACTTAAATTTCTGTGAACAAT
>NZ_JBFTSN010000489.1:0-4322 GCF_056400045.1 Paenibacillus sp. 01L418 | reverse complement strand
TTTTAGCAGTTACTGCAATTATAAACTCCAATGTCGTGATGTTGCCACAACAAATATGTATCTATATGGAAAATGAGGATATCCTAACTAAACCATACCATATTAACCATCAGATCAGAGGTACTCAGATGATTAATCCAACAGACAACATTAATGACCAGCCGTTGCAAACAGATTTAAACACTAATTTAAAAATGCTGCAGGATAATCTCGGTCATAGCCCTGACCTGGTTTCACGCCATTTCCAAGTGAATTTAGCAAATAATATGCCTATCCATGGAGCTATTGTATATATTGATGGGTTATCAAGCTCAAGCTCTATGCTTCAATCCGTCTATATGGGAAACCATGAGAGCAATCAGTATTCTACCCCTACAGAATTGATGGACTACTATAGAGATCGTGTCATTCCTGAAGGTGCCGTATTTAATCTGACTTTATTTAATGAAGTATTTGAAATGCTGCTTGCTGGAAACAGCATCCTTCTTCTAGATAATTGTGCGCAAGCTCTTTCTGTTGACACAAAAGATTTGAAAGCACGCGCGGTGGAAGAACCTAATGTTCAATCTGTGGTGCGCGGTCCCCGTGAAGGTTTTACTGAAGTGTTGAGTTGGAACACCGCTATGATTCGCAGAAAAATCAACAGTCGGCACCTATGGTTTGAGACCTATAAAATAGGAAGTGTCACTCAGACTGACGTTTCGATCATTTTTATCGAAAATCTTGTTTCGGATAGTGTGCTTGAAATGGTTAGAGAACGATTGCAGAAAATCGATATCGACGGCATTCTTGAAAGCAACTATATAGAAGAACATATTCAAGATAAGAAATATTCACCTTTTCCAACCATATTTAATTCGGAGAGACCTGATGTGGTTGCTGCTGGTTTGCTGGAGGGAAGAGTCGCGATTATGGTGGATGGAACTCCATTTGCACTGCTCGTTCCTGCACTGTTTACGCAGTTTTTTCAATCAAGCGAGGATTATTACGAACGGACGGATTTCAGCACACTGATTCGTTTGCTCCGCTTTTTGTGTTTTCTTATAGCTACCATTACACCCTCTTTCTATATTGCGATTACAACGTTTCACCAAGAGCTGCTTCCAACGACATTGCTCTATAACCTAGCCAGCCAGCGAGAAGGCGTTCCTTTCCCAGCCTTTATAGAAGCGCTGGTCATGGAGATTACCTTTGAGATTCTCCGTGAGGCCAGTGTACGAATGCCAAAAACGATTGGACAATCGATCTCCATCGTAGGAACACTGGTTGTCGGACAAGCCGCTGTAGAAGCTGGCCTCGTCAGCGCTGCCATGGTGATTGTGGTTTCCATAACGGCCATTTCGAATTTCGTACTCCCTGCTTTTAATCTAGGCATTGCGGCTCGGATTATCCGGTTTTTGCTGATGATCATGGCAGCATCCTTTGGATTGTACGGCGTATTTATCTGTATCATTGGGATCATTTTTCATCTATGCAGCCTCACGTCATTTGGCGTTCCTTATATGGCGCCGCTAGCTCCCTTCAACCGAACAGATCAGAAAGATACTCTTTTTCGTATGCCATTGCGCTCCATGATTACACGCCCCAAAAGCCTTAAACCAAAAAATCTAATGAGGCAGAAAAAATCATGATACGTTCTACTTCATTTTTCAGGCTGGCGCTCGTCGTCATCGTTCTTCTAATCTCCGCCATTCTCATGACTGCTTGCTGGAGCAGACATGAGTTAAACGAGCTTAGCATCGTGGTAGGGCTTGCTATCGATAAGAAAGGCGATAAATACAATGTAACCGTACAGATTGTTAATCCAGGCCAGGTAAGCAATAAACAAGCAGGATCAAACCACTACAGTCCAGTAGTCGCCTATGAAGCAATAGGCGTTTCAATACCGGATGCCCTCAGCAGAATGACAGTTAAAGCAGCACGACAGCTCTATTACCCACACCTGCGGATATTGATTATAGGTGAGGAAGTGGCACGCAGCGGAATCAGCAAGCCGCTTGATTTTATCGCAAGAAACCGTGAGATGAGAACAGATTTTTATCTCATTGTAGCTAAAAAAACAACAGCTAGTGAACTTTTAAACATGTACAGCCCTATAGATCCGATTCCTGCGAATAACTTGTACACCAAGCTGGAGACCTCTGACCGAATATGGGCTGCAACCGGAAAAATCACATTGGACAAGCTGATTCAAGATTTATCCCAGCAAGGAAAAGGTGCGACTTTAACCGCTATCGAAATCGAAGGCAATCCTTCAAAAGGCGATAAAATAACTGATGCTGTAAATGTTGAACCAAAGGTCATCCTCAAATACACCGGTATGGCCGCTTTCAAACGGGATCGTATGGTAGGCTGGCTGAATGAAAACGACACAAAGGCGCTCAATTATATTCAAAATAATATTGTCAAAACAACTGGCACGATTGCATGTCCGGAAAGCAAAGGGAACGTAAGTCTTCAAGTCGTCCACTCTCATACGGATATACGCGTAAATACGAAAAATGAAACTCCTGCATTCGAAGTCATTTTAAAAACGGAGCAGGATATAACAGACATTAGCTGCGAGCTTGATATCACTCAGCCGGAAACGTTAGCCAAATTAAACAAGCTGGCCGATAAGACACTGGAAGATATACTGAGCCGCACGATTCACAAATTTCAAAAGCAAGTTAAAGCAGATATATTTGGATTTGGTTCAGCACTTCATCGTTCCAACCCGAAAATGTGGCATGGCATTAACGATTGGGATAAAATATTCGAAAATGTGAATATCACCGTTCAATCTCAGTGCACTATTCGGCGAATTGGGACTACGGTACAGTCTATTAGAAGCACAATTAAAAAATAGGTGGCGGCAGCTATGTGGTTATGGATAGGTGTAATCGGTGCATGGACGTGGGTTTCCATTGTTGAAATCCCACCCCTATTCGGCAAGCGCAGGATGAAAGAGCTTCTACTGGTTGTATTCATTATGATAACAGCAACCTCTGGCAGTCTGGCTTTCATGTATATGAACATACCGCCTAACCCTCTGGAATGGATAGAAAAAATAATATCTCCTTACGCTCGTGCAATCTACTCCTTGATGTCCTGAAAGGAAAAGACCGATGATGAAGCCAGATACTTTAAGTGTTCGCAGTTTCACGATATTAGTCATTTTTTTCATGATTGGTACCTCCATCCTCATTACGCCTGCAGGACTTACTTTGGTAGCGAAACAGGATGCTTGGATCGCAGCCATAGTAGGAATCGGTCTCAACTCTCTAAGCGTCCTCATTTATGTCAGTCTCGGTAACCGTTATGGGGACAAAACACTTATCGAGATGTGCCATCTTGCTTTTGGAAAGTGGATCGGCAATGTATTCGGTCTTTGCTTTATCGCTTTTTTCTATTTGCTCACCTCTCTAATGATTGGGGATCTCGGTTTTTTTCTAACCACACAAACCTTGCCGGAAACTCCGATTGAAATATTATTAATTATTTTTGTCATTATCGTTATATTTGCCGTACGAGCAGGCATGGTCGTTTATTCCCGTGCGGTACAAATATTTTTTCCGATCCTATTTTTTATGCTCTGCTTTCTAATCATACCTATCTTCCCTCAAATAGAATTTCTAGACTTTGAACCCATACTGGAGTATGGCTTTAAGCCCATTGTAAAAGCAGGCTTCTCCTTTTCCGGTTTTCAGGAAATGATTGTGCTGCTCATGATTTATCCTTACGTAGCGAAATCAGCAAAAAGAGGACGAGGCTTTGTATGGGGAACTGTAATCGGTGGAATTGTACTGATCATCATTACTGTGGGATGTATAGGCGTAATGGGAGCTGCCGTCACCGCTAATCAATTATTTCCGGCCTACGTACTGGCGAAAAATATTAACATCGGCCATTTTCTTGAACGTATTGAAGGGATTATGATGTTCATTTGGATTTTATCTATCGTGATGAAGATTGTGCTGACGTTTGATGCATCGTTGATTGGGCTCTGCCAGCTATTCAAATTGAAGGATCCGAAACCATATGTCATACCCATGGGATTTGGCTTGATCGCTCTAGCGCTGTTATGTTACACAAATACGATTTCCGTCAATGATTTCCTCACCAAAAACTGGACACCCTTTGCTACGATTTTCACGATATTTATACCCTTGTTCATTCTAGGTATATTACTGATTCGTGCACCGGGCGAGAGTAAAAGTAAGCAGGAAAATACAACTGAGAATGAGCAAGTATAGCTGTGATGGGGAGAAGACAAATCGGAGGTTTGTTTAATAAAACGGAGCCGCCTCAAAAGGCGGCTCCGTTGCAAAGCATAAATGACG
>NZ_JBFTSN010000488.1:0-4355 GCF_056400045.1 Paenibacillus sp. 01L418 | reverse complement strand
TCCAATAATGGAACCAAAAACCTTCTCTCGTTTGCAATGCAACTGCACCTATTGATCCGTTTGGATTGAGCGGAGTCAAGCTCAGGCAACTGCCGCCCGTTTAGTTTAATTAATAGGTCCCAATTTTGTTGCTATAACATATTTATCATTTACTTCGACTGCAATAACTTCATGAGGGTCTTTTCCTTTGACTTCAAATAGTGTACTCCCTGCTGGCACTTCGTTAGAGTCTCCATTTTTCTTTGGCATTGGGGTTGTTTTTCTTTCAATCTTACCAATCTCTTTGCCTACTTCTTCAATTGGAACCTCTTCTTTAGATAATCCATAAAGGGTGTTATTCCAAGCAACGGAAGCTGGATAGGTACTTGATGAGTTTGACCCATTATTATCACTACAACCTGCTGCAAAGAATGACAGAAACATAACAATAATTATTATCCTCATAATTCTCCCCCCTTTAAGAAAAATACTGTTGTACCATTAAGACGAACGCAAAAGCTCGGTTGTTGCGTTAACCTGTCCGTTAGTTTAATAAAAGACTTGCTCATAACATGACTAAAAATCAAAAAAACCGACCTTATGAGGTCGGTTTTTTTCATGGTGGGTATGGAGGCGAGGGGAATGGATACCTCTTATATACAGAATATTTCCTCCATCATATGCAAGTACAAAAATAAGCTATAGTGTACCGTTAGCTCAACGAAGAATGTGTTGCCAGTATGGAGGCAACTCATAGTCCCTAATGTGTTTGTATTCTAGAATCATTACAGCTCCTGTATTATCTACACGAAACTTCATCGAGTCCATCCCTACATCTAAATGAGGTCCCACATACGGAATCACTGTAACATTAACATCAATATGCGAAGGATGGTATTCAACGTTTAATTCAGTCCCTCCTAGAAAAGGCGAAAACGTAGGTGACTCTGTTAGTTTATCTTCATAATATCGATTAATCTGTTCCTTTATATTTGGAGTTAACAAAGTAAGTACAAGCCTTTCCAATGGTTCTTCGTGTGGTTTAGCGTAAACTGGCTGTATAAGCACGAAGGAAATGATGACTGCTAGCAGTAACCCGATATAGCTTTTAACATTCACTACAATCACCCCATTGAAGTAATTTCCGTTAAGTGACTTGGGTTTATGCATGCAACAAAATAAAATGCAAATCCATTAACGTAATCTGCCCGTTAGTTTAATAAAGAAAGGGAGCAGCTGCCGCAGCAAACTACTCCAAGTTTGTTCAACTATCGTTTCCCGTTAGTTCAACAAAACTCCTTTATTTTGTGATACGGTTCACCTTAGTATATCTAAAACAATATTACACTCGCCACCAAAATCTACATTAGTATAACTCTATTTTTGCTCTAAGTTTCTTGAGGTTTTGCTTGTGAAATCCCTTCACAATCAACCAGGCTGCCAAACTCAACTCATAAATACCCACAGGTAGAGCAATAAATCCTTTTGCTGCAGATAGAGGTTCTACAATACCRAACATTTCTAATAGACCGGCTATAAATACGAGTACAGCCGTAATCATACCAAACAGAGCTAGCGGTCTTGGCACTAAACCTGTTCGAAAAAGCAAATAGCTATACAATGCCGTATTGATACCCAACATAAAATTAGGTCCTAACATCGAAGTCCAACGATGGAAAGCTTGCAGCATGTAACCGATCTCGTGAAGATTTTCTTCACTTGTTAAGCTGTTTGCTTCATAATGAATACTAAGTTGCAATAAACCTAGTATACTGACCACGCCTATTGCAATAAGAACAGCTTCCATAAATCGAAAGCATAGATGTCCTAGTGCTAGATGTTCATTCCAACGACGAAGGTAAGGAAACAACATAACGGCTGTACCTACTGCTGTCAGAACGAGCAAGAGATCGTTAATGACTCCGAGTAAAACCTTTGTTTTAAATCCATTTGCCACGGACATATACCATTGTTCTGACAATACCGGCTCATAAGAAATAACAGCGATGACTGAAGTGACTGCAGCAACAAAATAAAAAATACCGATGATGATCCCATTCATTCTGTCTTGCGTCATAAACTTTACCTCCTGGGGGTTATTATGGACCAATACGAAGTCATAGAGAGTGCTTTAAACCATATTGAGAACAATTTAGACCAGCCTCTATCACTAGAGTCTGTGGCTAATACCTTCAACATGTCCAAATTCTACTTCCACAGACTTTTTTCTGCCATGATGGGTTGTACTTTAAACAACTACATATTATCCAGAAGATTGAACGCATCACTACAATGCATTCAAACCGATCATTTACCACTAACAGATATTGCCTACCAGCTAAACTTTGGAACTCAATCATCTTTCACCCGCGCTTTCAAACGCCAATACGGTATGGCTCCAAGCTCTCTAAGAGTAAGTGATATGAACATTTCTCAAACACCAATGCCTTCTGTGGTTAGAAGACCCATTAAAAACATCAATGGTGATATTGTTACCGATTTCACCCTAACGGAGTTCGATTCAATCCGGGTGAGCGGCATAGCCTTTGAGGTTGACCTGGCAACTGATGATTACAAGACGAAGATTCGGTCTCATTCGCTTAAACTGTTAAATGACATTGATAAAACAGTTAATGGTTCATGTTTCGTCATTTATTCTAATTGCCAACCCAATTCATCTCGCTTCAAGGTACTGTTCGGGATCCCATTTGATATTCAGATAAATAGACCATTCTATTTTACCGTTGATGTACCACGGCTCTTCTGTGCCAAGTTCAAATATTCTGGTGACCTCCTTGATATAGGTGATGTTCTCAAAACTGATTATGCAAGATTTTTAAAGATTTCCAGGCAGGAAGCAGACGATTCACATATTGAACTTATTCAATTTTTTGATGACATTCACAATCTTGATTTGGCATACCACATTTATGCACCTATCAAAAGGATACCTATCGATTCAGATTAATCATGACGCTTTATGGTAACCGTAATCGCTTTTATGCCCTCCAGTCTGTTTCATTTTGATTTGATGAATACAAGATAACATAATGGCTAAACATACACTTTCCAAATCTTGCTGTAACGAAAAGAGCACCCCTTTCGAGATGCATTTTCATCAACTATATCAACTATGTGACCTATATTCTGATAGTGAGCAGCGTCAACACTCCACATCGCCGTTACTTGTGGTTCGGTTCACCGGAATTAATCTTCAACTATACTGCCCGTTAGCGTAATGAAGCAGCCGATCATTGTGGTCGGCTGCTTCTGTGTTTTAATTGAACTATCGTTTCCCGTTAGCTTAACGAGATCGCCGCTCTAAGCCGGCAGCCTCTCTTTCATCCATTTTGTCACCTCTTATCTCCCGATAGCTTAGTCAGCTCTTGATAAAGACTTTTTGAAATAAACAGCGGATTCATCATAACCAATAGCCTTATAGAAATCACTTGCTCTTCTTGTGGCAAGTGCAACCAGCTTTGAACCACGCCGAACTGCTTTTTCTTCAATAAGTACCATAAGATTTTTTCCAACACCTTTACTCCTGTAATCTTCTAGTACGAATAATTCCTCAACCCAACTTATTAAACCATTTGCATAAAAAGTGGAGTGATGGAAGGCTAGTACATATCCAATGATACCTGTTTCAATCTCTGCGACTACTAAGTCTGCATCTTTGTTACTCAAAACATCAAGAAAGGTTCGTCTGAAATCCGTTTTATTCAACTTAAAACTAGTCGAAAGCTTAGCGGATAGATCAAACAATACCTCTTCATCTTTAGAAATTGCATTTCTATAATTAAGCCTCATTGGAACCCCCTTCGAACCATCAATATTTTAAGTGTACTTTTTCGGTAATTAAACTTCCACTATTTGTTAAGTTAATCTGCCCGTTAGTTTAATGAAAGACTTGCTCTTAACATAAATAAAATTCAAAAAAACCGACCTAATAAGGTCGGAGACGAGGGGAAAAGATAATTTTCAAAAGTTTGCACATTTTTAATTCGGGAAAATTTTTTGTTGAAAAAATTCTTTAACGACGCGATAATAACTGGGATTTAATTGTTGATGCTAGGCATTTTCAGTTGCTTTTAATTTTAGGTTTGGATGTACTGAAGCTTCTGTAGCAAATGAAGTAAAAAAGCTAAGGAGTACGACAGTTGTTAAGAAAAATTATATCTTCACATGATTCTCTCGCCCATTTTTCTTAGTTTGTATGTGCATAGGAAAGATATATAGCCAATGACAATTGAACTAACTTATTCCCCACTAACAATTTCCCAATTGTAGGAAAAGAAAATTTCCATTATCATAGGGATATATTAACAATTTCCCAATTGTAGGAAAAGAAAATTTCCATTATCATAGGGATATAT
>NZ_JBFTSN010000487.1:0-8508 GCF_056400045.1 Paenibacillus sp. 01L418 | reverse complement strand
TTCGTCATCTTCCTTGCCGCCTTCAATAACACGAAACGGCACGGTCTTGGAGCGGTTTTTGTTCGTTCTCGTTTTGCTTGCAGGAGCACGTCTTTGTGTGACATGTACTCCTCCTTGCCGCGTATTGTAACCTTTTAAGAAAGAAGGCGGATATTTATATAGCAAGAAAATGCCGCCAAGCACCACAATGGGAATTAGAAAGGTTATTGGGCTTTGGATAACGCTGTAAACGAGACCGATCAACAGCAGCGCCAAAAACGATATGGACCAAACATTCCATTTGCTTGGTATTCTGCTCATTGTAATTCCGCCTTTCCTTTTTCAATAGAAATTATTTCATTTGTTTGTCTAGTTCAAGCATGCGCTTGAAGGAAGCAATGGATACCGCAACTTGCTCATCACGCGGTTCTTTGGTCGTTAGAAGCTGCAGCCATAGTCCCGGATATCCGAGGTAGCGCAGCACTGGAATTTCACGCAAAGCATTTGTCCAGCGAAGCACCTCGTAGGAGAGGCCAAGAACGAGTGGAAGCAGTAAGATACGGATGTAGACGCGTTCCCAAATGGTGTCCCAAGTAAAGAAAGGCAACGAGTAGACAACAACTCCTACAATAACAGTGAACACGATAAAGCTTGAACCGCAGCGGTAGTGAAGGCGGCTGTACTTCTGTACATTTTGAACCGTAAGCTCTTCACCAGCTTCATAAGTACTAATTACTTTATGCTCAGCTCCATGATATTGGAACAACCGCTTAATTAACGGTGTCATGGAAATGAAATACAAATAAGAAAGCAGCAAAATAATTTTGATAAGTCCTTCTAATAGGTTATGACCAATTTTATTTTCAAATACCCCTGAGAAAAGAAGTTCCTCGAGCGCTGCGGGTGCAGCAGTGAAAATAAGTTTGCCGAAAATAAAGGAAAGCACGCCAGCGACAGCGACGCCAACAATCATGCTGAGACTCCAGCCTTGCTTTTTCTCTTCCTTTACTGCAGCAGGTTGTTGATTGCTGTCTGTTTCTTTACCCTCACCGGCTTCATCCTCAGCGTAGGCTTCCATAGAGAAGTTCAAATGCTGGGAGCCTTTGGCGCTTGATTCAAGAATGCCGACAACGCCTCGCACGAGAGGGATTTTTTTCAAAGCTTGAATCCAGTTCTTCGTAGTGCGAGGTACTTCATAAAATACGATTTCATCATTTTTGCGCCGGACAGCTGTTACGTTAACGTGTTTACCAGCAAACATAACGCCTTCAATAACCGCTTGTCCGCCATATATGCTTCGGGAGTCTTGCGGCAAGTGCTTGTCACCTTCCTTGATTGGAATATCGTCTTAGCTGTTGCGACGAATGTACCTTATCTTTGTATGTCTATTGTACTTGATCTATCAGTCAATTGCCAACGTCAGCGTACATAAAGGAAGGGATAAGCAAGTTGACGGTAAAGTATGGTTATCCATCGCTATTATTTCACATACTAATTCGGACAACTATGGAAATAAGAGTGGAGGCTTAGCGTAATGGCTAACAATAAACAACGAAACCAATATGATAAACAGGATCATGTAACAAACCCGTGGCTTTACGCAATCAAAATCGGTTTTTTTGCTGGCTTAATATGGGGCATTGTACGCTGGATGTTCTTTGAAATGAATTTTACGAAGGTGCTTCCCGGATTTGTAGCAGATCCTTTTTTTAAAGCGTCTTTTCTAAAAACAGGATGGGGAGAAGTTGTAAGTATTGGAGCGTTTATTATTTTTTCTATTGTGGCTGCCTTTCTATATAAAGTTATACTTGGGAAGCTGCGAGGACCTTGGCCGGGTATCGTGTACGGATTGGTTTGGTGGGCGATTTTGTTTATTGCGGTGGGACCACTGCTCGGCGTTATGCCAGGCATCACGAAAGCGGGCTGGAATACGCTTTACACAGAGTTGTGTGTCTTTCTTTTATGGGGTGTATTCATTGGTTATTCGATTGCTTTTGAGTTCACGGATGAAGCATCGAGGGAGCCTGCGAAAGCTCAGTAGCGAGTTCTACTTCTCAAGCGGCAGACATTTGTGGTAAAATGGCTAATGATCTTTGAACCTATGATGGATTCGGTTGCTTGGGAGGTGCATTGATGCACAAAATTGTTGTTTTAAACGGACCGAACTTAAATATGCTCGGCATTCGTGAGCCTAGCGTATACGGGACAGAAACACTTGCAGACATCGAATCGCTCTTGAAGGATAAAGCTGAGGCGCTTGGCGTCTCCGTTGAATTTTTCCAAACGAATCATGAGGGCGATATGATTGATCGAATACATAGTGCGTACGGCAAAGCAGACGGCATTGTCATCAATCCTGGTGCTTGGACTCATTACAGCTACGCGCTTCGCGATGCGCTTAGCACCGTTGATTTGCCGATTATCGAGGTGCATATGTCGAACATTCACAAGAGAGAAGCGTTCCGTCATACGTCCGTCATTGCTGCGATTGCAGTCGGTCAAATTGCCGGCTTCGGGTCTGATAGCTATGAGCTTGGTCTAACTGCGCTCGTGCGTCACTTGAACAAACAGTAATAAGTTAAGAGAGGGTGAAGCGGTTATGGCAAACGATAGAGTAAAACGACTTCGGCAGCTGATGGAAGAACATCGCTTTGAAGCGATACTAATTGGAAGCGAGTATAACCGTCGCTACATAAGCGGATTCACTGGTTCGTCAGGCATGGTGTTGATTACGCTAAGCGAAAGCTATTTGCTGACGGATTTCCGCTACCGCACACAAGCGCCGCTGCAGGCGGTCAATTTTCAAATTGTTGAGCATGGTTCGAATCCGCTTGCGGATGTGCTTGAGCTGCTAAGACAACATAAGCTGTCGAAGCTGGCTTTTGAACAAGACCATGTCGTATACAGTGAATTTACAGCTTGGTCGAAAACATTAGAAGGTATCACGCTTGAGCCTGCCTCAGGATTAGTGGAACAGCTTCGCTACATTAAGGACGAGGCAGAACTTCAAATTATGCAGGAAGCTGCCGATCTTGCGGACAGCACCTTCAATCACATTTTGAAGCTCATTCGCCCAGGAGTTCGTGAAACGGATATCGCACTTGAAATGGAAGTTTATATGCGCAGCCATGGCGCGACTTCTTCTTCCTTCGATACGATCGTAGCCTCAGGCGAGCGCTCTGCGTTGCCGCATGGAGTAGCTAGTGATCGAATTATTGGGAATAATGAGTTTGTAAAGCTTGATTTCGGCGCTTATTACAACGGTTATTGCTCCGATTTGACACGCACAGTCGTGGTCGGCACTCCGACAGCTAAGCATCTCGAGATTTACAATATCGTGCTTGAAGCGCAGTTGCATGCACTTGAGCATATTAAGCCAGGCATGACCGGTCGTGAAGCGGATGCGCTAACTCGCGACATTATTACGAAATACGGTTATGGCGATCTATTTGGACATGGTACCGGACACGGTCTAGGCATGGAAATTCATGAGGCCCCTAGGTTGTCCAAATTCAGTGAAACGATTTTAACCCCCGGCATGACGGTTACGGTAGAACCCGGCATTTACGTACCAGGCTTCGGCGGCGTACGCATTGAGGATGACATCGTTATTACGGAAACCGGTATTAAAATATTAACCTCATCCCCGAAGGATTTAATCACTCTGGGTTAAGGACTATTCATTCAGGAGGGAATCAGCAATGATTTCAGTAAACGATTTTAAAACAGGCTTGACCGTGCAAGTAGACTCCGATATTTTTACAGTTCTAGACTTTCAGCACGTAAAACCTGGTAAAGGCGCTGCATTCGTACGCTCTAAGCTGAAAAACCTTCGCAACGGCAACGTTGTTGAGAAAACGTTCCGTGCAGGCGAGAGCATTGGCCGCGCGATCATCGAAAACCGTGAAGTGCAATATTTGTATAACTCCGGTTCGGAGTATACCTTCATGGATAACGAGACGTTTGACCAATTTAACTTGGACAAGAAACAGCTTGAGTGGGAGCTTAACTTCCTGAAAGAAAACATGAACGTTAACATTTCGAGCTATCAAGGTGAAATCCTTGGTATTCAAATGCAAAACAGCGTAGATCTGAAAGTTATTGAAACAGAGCCGGGCGTGAAGGGCAACACAGCGCAAGGTGCAACAAAAACAGCTAAGGTTGAAACTGGCCTTAACGTTCAAGTTCCACTGTTCATTAACGAAGGCGACGTTTTGGTAAGCGCAATGTGATATAATATTGACTTGTATGTATATGTCAGGTTTAGGAGTGAATCGGCTTTGTCGTTAATCGTGATGAAGTTTGGCGGCAGCTCCGTTGGAACGCCGGAGCGGATGCAGCGTGTAGCAAAACGTATTATTGAGAGGCAGCAAGAAGGCAACGATATCGTTGTTGTTGTTTCTGCCATGGGAGATACGACAGACGATTTAATCGATCAGTCGAAACAGCTAAATCCAAATCCGCCGGCGCGGGAAATGGATATGCTTTTAACAGTTGGAGAGCAAATTTCGATAGCCTTGTTATCGATGACCGTACATCAGCTTGGTGCAAAGTCCGTTTCCTTCACGGGTTGGCAAGCAGGCATTCGTACAGAAGCGGTGCATGGTAAAGCGAAGATGACTAATATCCATCCAGAGCGTGTGTTCAAAGCGCTTGAAGAGGGTAATGTAGCTATTATTGCAGGTTTTCAGGGGATGACGGAAGAGGGAGAAATTACAACACTCGGCCGCGGCGGTTCTGACACGACTGCAGTTGCAATGGCAGCTGCGATGAAAGCAGACGTTTGCGAGATTTATACCGATGTTGACGGTATTTACTCAACGGATCCTCGCGTAGTCAAAAATGCGCGCAAGCTAAATGAAATCTCTTATGATGAGATGCTGGAGCTAGCTAATTTAGGCGCTGCTGTATTGCATCCGCGTGCGGTGGAATACGCTAAGCATAACAATGTAAAGCTAGTTGTGCGTTCAAGCTTTACTCAAAACGAAGGTACAAGTGTGAAGGAGGAAGCGGTCATGGAGCAAGGCGTGGTCGTTCGCGGCATCGCGTTTGACAAAAATGTAGCTAGAATCAGCATTATGGGAGTTGAGGATGTTCCTGGCGTGCTTGCAAATGTGTTCGGCGCATTAGCAAACAACGGTATCGATGTGGACATTATCGTACAAAGCGGTGTTCAGGACGGCAAAGCCGATTTCTCCTTCACGCTTTCAGGCGATGATAAAGATAAAGCGATCTCCGTTATCGAGGGAATTCGCGGCACTGTTCCTTTCCGTGAAACGACATCGGAATCCGAACTTGTAAAAATCTCGATCGTAGGTGCTGGCATGGTCAGCAATCCAGGCGTAGCAGCGAAAATGTTCGCAACCATATCTTCACTAGGTGTTAGCATTAAGATGGTAAGCACATCTGAAATTAAATGTTCTTGCGTTATTAATGCAGAGCCCCTCAGCGAAGTTGTACGTGCACTTCATACTGCGTATGGTCTTGATACAGCAGAGCAGGCATTTGTAGGCGGCCCTCAGGATCGCCGTTAATCTAATAGAAATAACAAAAGCGTGCTTCCTCGTTAGGGAGCACGCTTTTTCTTGTTTTTATTAACTTGGAATTTCAACCATTCCTCGTTAATTGATCACCGTTCAGTCTAGGTACTTCTTGATAGATATCGATAGCGGAGCATGCCTCTATGTCTTTTTTCATTCCTAGCTTTATCAGTTTTTTTCCGGTCATTCCGTTCATGATCGTTTCTTTCACTTGAGTGGAGCGATTTCGGTACAAAGCGAGCATCGCACAGCCAAAGTCATCCATCTCTATAGCGAAGTGGATTAAGCCTTGAAGTCTATCAAGTACAAGGCCGGCACACAAGCCATCCTCAATAGCAAATTCATCGTGACTCCCCGCGCACAAAATAACGACATCTCTCCGCAGCTCGATCGCTGCGCGTGCGCAAGCCTCCGCATTTAGAAGCGATGCGGTCAACACATGATCCGCCCTCATTGATTTATGGATTGCCCTCGTTCCGTTCGTAGTCGTCAAAATAATTCGTTTGCCAGCGACGGCCTGCTCGGTGTATTCCTCTGGCGAATTGCCAACATCAAAACCCGCGATTTTCCGGCAAAAGCGTTCTCCTCCAAGCAAATCTCCCGGTCGCTGAAGTGCTCGCGCTTCCATTACCGTTTCAGCAGGAATGATGCATGAAGCTCCCGCAGCAATAGCGGTAACAATTGTACTTGTAGCTCGCAAAACATCGATAATAATTGCCGTTTTATGATGAAATCTTGCCGAGCTCGCTTCGTTCACACTGGATATAACCTGCACTTGCATCGTTGTTATTCCGCCTTTCTCAAACTCAATTCTTTATGATATGCGCCTAACAACGTGCCTGTGCCCGGCATGAAAGACAGACAAGCCAGCATATGATTAAGGAATAGTCGTTTCATTGAAGGGAGGTTATCCATTCATGCTAAATAAAATTGTATTAACGATGGCTTCACTGCGGCTGACGTCTGGAACAATTGAGATCTGCGCTGCACTGCTCATGCTTCGTTTAAACCAAATTGACAAGGCACTAGTAGTAAACTCATCACTTGCTTTAGTAGGCCCGCTTATTCTGATAGCTACAACAACGGTGGGGCTCGTCGGGATGTCCGATAAGCTGTCGCCAGGCAAGTTTCTTTGGGTAGGAGCGGGCGTCATTTGCTTGATGATCGGTATTTTGAAAAAATAATAGATTTCAACTCTAGCATTTATGAAATGGGGCAGACATATTTTCGCAATACAAGCATACAAATAGGAACTACGAAGGACAAACATCCGGGAGTGATAATCATATGCTGGCACGCGTATCACATTTATTGCCTTTGGAGCTGAAGACGCTGCTGGAGCGCCTTCCTGAACAAATGCAGGAGCAGCTGGAGGAAATTCGGATTCGAGAGGGACGACCGCTAGAAATAGGGTTCCGCGGACAGTCTCGATTTATGATGATTGACGGGACGCTGCGTCAGGCTGCCGACGGAGCATACAAGCCTTCGGCAGACACATGTCGCAAGCTGCTCGAACGCATTACCAACTATTCCTTGTATGCGATGGAGGAGGAACTGAGAAGGGGCTTTATAACGGTTTCAGGCGGACATCGCATTGGACTAGCGGGCAGGACGATACTCGACAGCGGCGTTGTGAGGGGTATCCGCGATATTGGCGCATTCAATATTCGAGTTGCTAGAGAAGTGATCGGAGCGAGTGCGCTTCTCCTGCCCAAACTAATCGATCGGACGAGAAAAACGCTGCATTCCACTCTCATTCTAGCTCCACCGCAGCAAGGAAAAACAACACTCGTACGAGACATTGCGAGATCAGTCAGCTATGGGTTATGGCCAAGCCTAGAAGCAAGCGGATGGCAGGGCCGAAAGGTAGGAATTGTAGATGAGCGTTCAGAGATTGCAGCCTGTGTTCGCGGTATTCCAACATTTGATGTTGGACCTAGAACCGATGTTATGGACGCTTGTCCGAAGGCAGAAGGCATGATGATGCTGCTTCGCTCAATGTCGCCAGAGGTCATGATTATTGATGAGATTGGACGGCCTGAGGATGCGGAAGCCATCCGAGAAGCAAGCCACGCGGGAATTAGTGTAGTCGCAACCGCGCACGCCTACGATTTGCAGGATGCTAGAGGCAGGCCGGTGCTGCTGAAGCTGCTGGAAGAAGGGGCTTTTACCTACGTGGTGGAGCTGAAGCGCACAGATCAAGGTATCATGCACCGCGTCGTTCCTGCTGAGGCAGTCGCCGAACGAGCTCTTGCACGCGAGCCAAAGCCACCTAATCGGCAGCTTGCGGATACCGCACCTTCATTCTCTGGTCGATTCCGAGCTGGTGACCCGTGATAAAGCTGTTAGGTGCGGTTTTGGTCCTGTTTGCAGGCACGATGATAGGCTTCCAGCAAGCAGCGAAATTCGCCGAACGTCCAAGGCAGCTAAGACAGCTGGCACATGCACTGCAAAGGCTGGAGACAGAAATCGGTTATGGTCATACTCCATTGCCAGAAGCACTGGAGAGGACTGCTTCTGCTACTCCGGAGCCGTTAGCAACCATTTTTCGCAAGGCAGCAAACGGGGTTTGGGAAACCGAAAGCTTTACCTTCAGCGATAGCTGGGAGCAAGCGATAAAGTCACAATGGGATGCAACATCGATGCGAAAAAACGAACAAGCCGTACTTATACGTTTAGGAACGACGCTTGGTATAAGCGATAAGGAAGATCAAATGAAGCATATACATCTTGCGTTATTGCAGCTGAAGGCTGAGGAGGACGCTGCGAGAGACGATCAGGGGCGTTACGAGAAAATGTGGAAAAGTCTCGGAATTTTGATCGCCGTTCTGGTCGTCATTTTGATGGTGTAGTGGGGTGCCGCATTGATGAATATGGATGTGAGCGCCATTTTCCAAATTGCTGGAATCGGAATTGTTATCGCAATGATACATTCGGTGCTGAAGCAAATGGGAAAAGAAGATATGGCGCACTGGGTAACGCTAATCGG
>NZ_JBFTSN010000486.1:0-4377 GCF_056400045.1 Paenibacillus sp. 01L418 | reverse complement strand
GGATACAACAGCGGATCAAGGTTATTTCCGCATGTCGAAGGAGTACGTCTTCTATAACACGATTGATCCCGTCGGCTTGAAGCTGATTACGATTATCCCGACCAGCTTTATTAATAAGAGCGCGCAATCGACGATGCGATTTGGTCTTATCGTAGGCGCAATTTCTATCGTACTGTCGATTTTGATTGCTATTTTGTTAGCTTGGCGGACGGCTACGCCAATTGTTACGCTCGCAAGATCGATGCAGGGCCTTGGCATCATCAAGGAAACGGAGCTGCCTCAAAGCAACCGCGTAGATGAGATCGGCTTGCTTGAAACGAAGCTTTACAACATGTCATACCGCATTAGAGAGCATATTAAAACGGAATACAGCATCAATCTGGAGAAAAAAACCGCGGAGCTTAAAGCGCTCCAAGCGCAAATCAATCCGCATTTTTTGCAAAATACACTTCAAATGATCGGCAGTATGCTCTTTACGAAAAAACCTGCGGAAAGCTACGAAATCATTCGATCGCTTAGCGATATGTTTCGATATGTCATTCGCGATCCGAACGATCTCGCCTATTTAAAAGCAGAAATCGATCATCTAAACAATTATATGCTTATCCAGAAGCAGCGTTTTTACTCCAAGCTTACCTATCACACGGAAATGGACGAGTCTATGATGCTTTCTCCCATTCCGAAGCTGACGCTTCAGCCGATTGTTGAAAATGCTTTTTTCCATGGACTAGAAAATAAATCAGGTCATTGGGAGCTTAGCGTGAGCGTTGTGCGTGAGCATGATAAAGTTCGAATTCGAATCCGTGACAATGGCGTCGGCATACGCGAGGATAAGCTTGCCGACCTGCAAAAGCGGCTTCACCAACATAGCGGACAGGTTTGGACGCACGGCAATCGTATCGGCATTCAAAATGTAGCGTCCCGCATACAAATGCATTTTGGCCCAGACTATGGGATTACGATTGAAAGCGAGTTAGGAGCGGGAACGACGGTCACCGTCTCTATTCCAATAGCAGGGGGAGATCAGCATGCTTAAAGTATTCATTGTGGATGATGAGAGCTGGGCAAGAGACATCATAAAAGCGTTCGGAGAATGGGAAAGCCTCGGCATGGAAATTGTAGGAGAAGCAGAGGACGGTACGGAAGCGCTTCGAATGATGGAGGTTTTGCAGCCTCATATTGTCATTACTGACATGCGGATGCCCGGAACAGATGGCGCTGCGCTGCTGCAGCAGCTTAATGATCAATTTCCAGCAATCAAGACAATTGTCGTCAGTGGGTATGATGATTTTCAATATGCCAAACATGCGCTTCGCTTCAAGGCGATGGATTATCTGCTTAAGCCAGTTGATCCGAAAGAGCTTAATACGGCGCTGCAAAATTGCAAAAGCGGGCTTGAAGCTGCTCAAATGGAGCGTGGAACATTATCACTTGATCTTGATATTTCATATACATTGGCATCGTATAAGAAGCTTTTAAAGCTACGTTTCAATGAGCTGAATTCAGATGGCGTTAAGACAACACTAGATCAAATGATGAAGGAGCTTGAACAGAGCGGTATTACGAAAGCGGTCATGCTGGAGCAGGTCGTACAAGAGCTGCTACTGCTGCTTAAGGAATTAATGAATGCTAATTCACAAGACAGCGACTCGCTGCATGCGCCGTATGGGCATGAGATCACCCAGTCAGGCGAGAATACAGCTGCTTTTCTTACCCATCATTATGTGACTACACTGGAGCAGCTTATTCAGCAGCGGAAGTTCAAAAACAAATTGAATCTGGATGAAGTCAGGCTGTATATGGAGAAACATTATACGGAGCCGGTTACGCTGGAGCAGCTCGCTAGAGCTTTTTTTGTGAGCAAGGAATATTTGAGCAAAGTGTTCAAGCAGGAATATGGACGCAATGTCACGGATTATATGCTGCACCTGCGCATGGTGAAGGCGAAAGAGTGGCTGATGGATGAGAGCATTCCCATTAAAGCGATTGCGGAAATGGCGGGCTACGAGGATATCACCTATTTTTATCGTGTGTTCAAGAAGCATTTTGGCATCGCGCCAGGTGAGATGAGGAAGAGCAGCGAGGTTTAAAAATGTCCAATGAAAGAGTCTAATTCTGTCCAATTAAACGCTTTCA
Organism: Paenibacillus sp. 01L418; assembly: GCF_056400045.1. Lineage (NCBI taxonomy): Bacteria > Bacillati > Bacillota > Bacilli > Caryophanales > Paenibacillaceae > Paenibacillus > Paenibacillus sp. 01L418. The sequence goes on along the minus strand of NZ_JBFTSN010000486.1, from coordinate 2,241 downwards.
TTTTTTAGATACAATGAAAGCGTAAACAAAACAAGCTTCTGGGAGGTCAAATGAGATGAAAAAAATAGTTAAAGGCTTACTCGTTACGATGCTCGCGACAACACTGTTAGCTGGCTGCGGCAGCAATACAAATAATGCTGGCAGCACAGATGGGGGAACAAGCGGAGGCGGTGAAGCTAAGAGCGTAAAGTTGAAAATGTTCATTGCTCAGCCTCGTTTTAAAGAGCATTACGATAAATATATTGCTGACTTCGTAGCCAAGGAAAAAGCAGAGAAAAACATCGACGTGTCGGTACAGCTCGAAATGCCGACAGCCGATAATGCGGCGCAAATTTTGAAGACGCGCCTCGCCTCCAATGATGCACCTGATATTTTCGCGCTTCATGCCATTAACGAAATTCCTTCTTACTACAAAGCAGGTTACTTAGAGGATTTATCCGATCAGCCTTTTGTCGGCAAGCTGCTGGAGAGCGTTAAACCTTCGGTTACAACGACAGATGGTAAGGTCGTAGCCGTTCCGCTGGAAACATTGTCATGGGGCTACTTGTACAACAAAAAGATCTTTACGGATCTCGGCATTACGCCTCCAAAAACGTTGACAGAAATGAAAGCGGTTGTCGAGAAGCTGAAAGCGAATAAGGTAACGCCTTTTGTGCTTTCATATAAGGAAGCTTGGATTCCACAGCTCGTGCTGCCGCTTGCTGCAGGCGCACTTATCAATACGGAGGACGCTGACTTCATCGAACGGATGAATAAGGATGAAGGCTCCTTCACAGAGCTAAAAGCAATGTTCGACATCTTTGATCTTATCAATGCGAACGGAACGGAAAAAGCGACAGAAGTGGGCGGCGATGATGGCGCAGCAGCGTTTGCGGCAGGCAAAGGCGCAATGTGGCTGCAAGGGCCGTGGTATGCAGAAACGATTCTTAAATCCAATCCGGATCTTGATTTTGGTGTAGCACCGCTGCCAATCAATGACAATCCAGATGCGACTCTTATTAACCTAAGCGCTTCGACTTCTCTAGCTGTTTCTAAGAGCACAAAAAACAAGGAAGTCGCGCTGGATTTCATTAACTACATTCTGGATGATACTGCTTCAAATGCTTTCTTCCAAGCGCTTAAATTCAACCCAATCTCCACCGTGCATACGTATGAGAGCTATCCATGGGTAAATGATGCAACAGCTTATGTGAAAGAAGGCAAATCTTATCAAGACCCGGCTATTCCTCAATCCGTGAAGGATGAAGTGGGCAAAGGGCTGCAAGCGTATTATGCCGGTCAATTATCGCAGGATGATGTACTCAAAGCACTCGATAAAGCTTGGAAATCGTACAACAAGGTAAATAAATAAACCACACATGCTCGGGATGAAGGGGAGACAAGGAGATTCTGCTTCGCTTCATCCCGATTTTAAAAAAATAAGAAAGTACATCTTTTTCTCATACTTATCTTATATTTCACCGTCAAAGCTACTCAGCGTCTAAAGGATGCCGAAGACATCTTTGCTCAGTAAAGACACATAGGAGAGGGGCGGATACTGTGCCGATCAAGAGCTACAAAAAATACATCTCGTTATTTACGTTTGTCGCGCCCGCTTTTATTTTGTACGCGATCTTCCTGCTGATTCCAACGCTCGGCGGAATGTTTTACAGCTTCACGGATTGGAATGGCTTGAATCGTGACTATGACTTTATTGGAATGGGCAACTTTATTGAAGCTCTTAGAGACGATCCCGATTTTGTCGGTTCGTTATTGTTCACCTTGAAGTATGTGCTGTTCTTGGTTGTGCTGCAAAATGTATTTGCGCTGCTGCTGGCTGTATTTATTGAATCACGCCGCAAAAGCAAAGGTTTCTTCCGTACCATTTTCTTCATGCCCAACATGATAAGCACGATTATCAGCGCATTTATGTGGACATTTGTATTCGCGCAGGTGCTTCCTCAGCTGGCAGAAAAGACAGCGCTTACGTTTCTAGATCAAGCTTGGATCGGTGATCCAAAAGTAAGCTTCTTCTCGATTCTGACGGTTTCCCTCTGGAACGGCGTCGGCTATATGATGATCATTTATTTGGCTGGACTGCAAGGTGTGCCTCAAAGCTTGAAGGAAGCAGCTGTTATCGATGGAGCTACCGCTTTCCAAACGTTTCGCAATGTGACGCTGCCGATGATTTCACATGCGATTACAATCTGTTTCTTCCTTACGCTAAACGGCGCGTTTAAAGTGTTCGAGGTTGTATATGGC
>NZ_JBFTSN010000485.1:0-4381 GCF_056400045.1 Paenibacillus sp. 01L418 | reverse complement strand
CCTCTGGCATGCGTATGATAAAACCGAGAGCCGTGTTCCAATGAGCGACTGGTATTCAACAAGCACTGCAAAGATGGTAGGCTTCCAAAACCGTACCGTTCAAGGCGGATTATTTATTAAAATGCTTATGGATAAAGAGATTTGTAAAATCAAGTAGATCGTATAATTAAAGGCGACCCTTAGCGGTCGCCTTTCCCATTTCATCCATTTGCATTAATTTAATATCTGATTGTTTATATGATGTTCCATATGCACTAGATAGTCGCGAATAAGCCATTCTAATGTCATAAGTTGATGATATCAACATCACATAAATACGTTAAGGATTCTTCCGGCAGATTATTAATAACTCTTATTAAAGTAATCAACTCTGAACGTTAGCGAAAAATTTCCTCACTTAAAGAAAAATCAACTGCACACTCCGCATGAATTCTTGCTGTATCATATAATGGGACAGTGCAATTTTCTTGCGATACGAGCAGTGTTATTTCTGTACACCCAAGAATGATAGCTTCTGCTCCCTGCTCACTAAGACGATTAATGATCTTTAAATATGATTCTCTGGATTGTTCGTTTATGATTCCAAGGCAAAGCTCTTCATAGACGATGTCGTGTATAATCTTTCGTTCTGACTCATTAGGAATAATGACATCAAGCCCAAACTTTTCACTTAGTCTTCCCTTGTAAAATTGCTGTTCCATTGTAAAAGCCGTACCAAGCAAAGCAACCTTCTTTATTCCATCTTTAATTATTTCATTTGCTGTTGCATCTGCGATATGAAGCAGTGGGATGGATACCGCATCCTCTACTTCTTTGGCCATTTTGTGCATCGTATTCGTACATATTATAATGAACTCTGCTCCGGCTAATTCTAGTTTTTGTGCACAATCAATCATGATCTCAGTTGCTTCGTCCCACTTCCCCTGTTCCTGGAGAGTCTTAATTTCTTCGAAATCTACTGAATACATGATACTTTTTGCAGAATGAAGTTTCCCTAACTTTTCTTTTATCTTTTGATTAATGGTTTGGTAATAGAGCACAGATGACTCCCAGCTCATGCCGCCTATCAGACCAATTGTCTTCACGGTGAAGCACCTCCAATGAATGTTATTCTGTTAGCAATTATCTTCAACTATAATCTTCTATCATAAAAATTTTTCCGTCTACCAGCCCAAATATTGATTTCCCTTTTAACTGTATTTTGTCTCCTGCGCCTAATCCGTTAGGCAAATCAACAGCAAGTGTTCCTTCATAATCAATCTGCACTTCTACTTTGTCCTCTACAGCATGATAGCTCATGATTGTCTGACAGCGGCTAGAGAACATCTTTGAGGATTTTTCCGCCAATTGTATAAACTCTTGTATACCTCTGGTTTCAGTGTTAATTTCGCCATTGGAAACATTCCTGAATATAATATCGTTATGCAAAAACTTAACCATTCCCGCTACATCTAATGAATTATAAGCAGCAACATAATTATTAATGATTGCTTTATCCTCTTCACTAACCATGATCACTGTCACCTCACCTTTTGAAAAGTGGCTCTTCTATACATATTCATTTTCTAAAATGGAATATTGATAGGAATCATGCCATTTCTCGTTATGGCGCATATGCTCTCTAATATGTCCTTCATATTTCATCCCTATTTTTTGCAGCACTTTAGCCGAACCAATGTTATCTGGGCGACAGGTTGCAAATATGCGATGAAGACTGAGCTCACGGAATCCAAATTCAAGCAAGGCAGCCGCAGCCTCTGATGCGAAGCCGCTTCCCCAATAGTTATGATTAAAGCAATAACCAAGCTCTCCTTGTGAAGGCTTGATGATGTGAATTCCACAACCACCGATCAACTGATTGTTCTCTTTCATGACCACTGCGAGTTCATAACCAAGTCGAGGCTGTTGCTTTTGCATATCGGCTATCATATTCATATAGCTTTGTGTATCCTCTTTCGAGTTTGGTCCCCATAACATGTACTTCACTACGATCGGATTCGATGCATACACATGTATATCTTCGAAATCATTGGTCACAAAATCTCTTAAAATTAACCGTTCCGTCTCAATGATCACAATCAGCAACCCCCTCGGTTATTTAATTTTTAGTATATTTTACTATGAAATTCCTTTAAACTCTACTATCTTCCTGTTCTTTCGTTCGATCAGCCTGATTCTTATTGCTCCCAATTCTCCAACCATTGCTGGACATAATTCACGAATCGCCTTGCGGAAGGTGATGCATTTTTCATGGATTGGACGGCAATTCCGAGTGAACGGTAGCTGCGCTCCTCGAGTTCCATCACGCACACCTTATGGTCGCGCCCTTGAAGAACAAGCTCAGGGAGGATACTGACGCCAAGCCCATTCTCCACCATGGCAATAATCGCAAAATCATCCCCTAGCGAAAACTTAATATTGGGTTTAATCGATGCGTGATCCAGAACCCGTCTGACATCATAATCAGAACCTTCACTCGAAATGATGAACGGCTCATTTTCGAGTTTGGCTAAAGGCAAATAGGACAGCTCACTTAGAGGATGATCCAGCGGTAAAATAGCCAGCATTCGGTCCTTCTTTAGAGGAATAACCTCAAATGTGCCGCGAGTTGGAATAGATATGAAGCCACAGTCAATTTGACCTTCTTCAATCCAGCTTTCTATTTCCTGATAATCGCCCTCCATCAGCTTAATTTCAATGGTCGGATACTCTTTCTGAAACTGCTTAATCATGCCAGGAAGCCAATGAACCGATACGCTCGTAAAGGTGCCTATACGAATTGTTCCTGCCTCCAAACCATGAATCGATGACACGACCTGCTTCAATTGTTCGTTCCAGTTTAATATTTCACGAATTGGCTTTAGCATCTGCTCTCCATTTGCCGTTAATTTTATCCCCGACCGTCCTCGGAGCAGCAGGGCAAAACCCAATTCTATTTCCAAGCTTTTGATCATATGACTTACGCCCGATTGCGTGAATCCTAGCAAATCAGCAGCTTTAGTCAGACTCCCTTGTTCAACTACTTTCATGAAAACTTCGTATTTATTTATACTCATCGATAGCCCGCCTTTAACATGAGATTTACTAATGTATATCATAACAAACATTCAATATACTTGTTAATCCTTCCTTAGTATACTGTGTTAGTACTTGGTATCCACCCGGTTCGATTACTAACACTTGCTAAACAAAGGATGGTACAGATTGAAGCCGCTGAAAGCCGATTTTCTTATTTTAATGATTACGTTATGTTGGGGTTCATCCTATATTTTTATGAAGCTGGGACTGAATTCGATTGAAGAATTTAATTTGATTGCTCTTCGCTGCGGGTTTGCGTTCCTTTTATCGGCCGCCCTCTTCCACAAAAGCTTGCGTCATACCGACCTGAAGACGTTAAAATATGCAGCATTGCTTGGATTATTATTATTTGGTGTATTTACAGGCATTATGTTTGGTCTAAAAACGACCACAACTTCTAACGCCGGATTTTTAATTAGCTTAACCGTTATATTTGTCCCTTTAATTTATGTCACCGTGTTCAAGAAAAAACTTAAGCTTAGCCTCGTCATTGGGGTTTGCCTTGCTATTATAGGTATTGGATTTCTTACATTAAACAGCGAGCTGAGAATATATCCGGGAGATTTCTTATGTATTATGGGGGCCCTATTGTATGCCATACATATTCTAATTACCGATTCTGCGGCGAAAACAACGAATACGTTGAACTTAGGCATTTTACAATTGGGATTCGCAGGTGCTTATGGTTTGTTCTTCTCTTTTCTATTCGAAACGCCCAAACTTCCTCATACATCAGAAGGATGGGTAGCCGTACTCGTATTAAGTATCGTGTGCAGTGCATTTGGCTATGTGGTTCAGCCTTTGGCTCAGAAATATACGACTCCTATCCGAACCGGGCTTATTTTTTCGCTCGAACCGCTGTTTGCAGCTTTGTTCGGGTTTGTGTTCATCAATGAAATATTGCCATTCAAAGGTTATATCGGCGCAGCGCTTGTATTACTCGGTGTTCTCGTATCCGGATGGCACGGTAGCAATAAGAAACAGAAGCAGCTAGCTGTTYCATGAGAAAAAGGCAGCCAATTACCTTTGGCTGCCTTTTTCTTTATAGCATTAATTGACATTGTGCAGTGCGTCGAGTGCAGCTTGTTTATCTTTTAGAAAGAAAACCTGCTTGCCTTTATTGCATTCATAAATAAAATCCTTCAAGCTTTTGCTTTCATAACCATCAAAATCTCCAACGATTGCGATTTTAACGTGATAATTCGTGTACTTTTGCAAAATCTCCCCGGCAAGCTTTGTTTTTAAATCAAAAAATTCCTCTGTTATATTCGCTTTATGGATCAATAGTTTATGGCAGCCATCT
>NZ_JBFTSN010000484.1:0-4392 GCF_056400045.1 Paenibacillus sp. 01L418 | reverse complement strand
GTCTAGCACCGCCCACCTCAATAGCGCCTGGATCAAAAAAACGTTCGTTTTTCAGATCAACCTTTTTTTCCTCAAGGGCTGCCGCAAGCGTGATTATTTTAAAGGTAGAGCCTGGCTCGTATGTCATCCAAATAGGAAGATTTCGATTATAAACCTCAGTTGGAACCTCTCGATATTTGTCTGGCTCGTAAGTAGGTCTGCTCGCCATGCCTAAAATTTCACCGTTATTCGGATCCATCGCAATCGCGATTATACCATTAGGCTGTAAATTCGTCATCGCTTGATCTAGCTCACGTTCCATAACCGTCTGAATTTGCTTATCGATCGTAAGCTGCATCGTAAGCCCGTCCTTAGGTTCCACGTAGGTGTCCGAAGAATTCGGCATTTGTCTGCCCGCTGCATCTGACAAGAAGGATACGCTGCCTCCGATACCGCTTAACTCTGTATTATATTTTGCTTCTACACCGGTTAAGCCTTGATTGTCGATCCCCGTAAAACCTAGCACATGCGCYGCTAAACTGCCGAAGGGATAAAATCGTTTGTTGTCTTCAGCTACAACGATGCCATCAAGACCCAGCTCTCGTATTTGTTCAGCTTTATCAATCGTAATTTTTCGCCCGCCTGGGCCAAGCTTAACGATCAACGCTCGTGTTTTAATTTTTTTATAGAGCGTTTCTTGCGACATGTCGAGCAAAGGGGCAAGCGCTGCTGCTGCAGCCTGTTGATCCTTGATTTGGACAGGAATCGCATATACGGTAGGTGAGCTTACGTTATAGGCGAGCTGAATACCGTTGCGATCAACGATTTCACCTCGCTTGGCTACGTATGGGATGTTGCGTCTCCATGAATCCTCTGCTTTATCCGCCAGCTGCTCACCTTGCCATAGTTGTACAAAGCTAAGTCTCACACATAATGCTAGGAATGACACCCCAGCAAGTATGAGCACGATAAATAAACGTCGTCTAACCGTTACATTAGATACCTTCATCGCTTGTTCCCCCTCCGCTTGACCGTTTCGAAAGGAGCGCACAATTGCGCTCATTCCCAGATTATTCGGGACAAGCGGATGATAGAACAAGCTTTAAGCAACATCATATTAGATCCCTTAATAATTCGATATATGGATCACTCAGGAGCAGCGTTACCATTACTGCTTGTATTGGAATTAGCAGCCTGATCCCCATTTGAAGTTGTCTGACCCTCGGAGGTTCCACCGTTGGTGCCAGCTTCATCTTCTTTTCCATCCTCACTACCCTTATCGCCGCCTTCTGTCGCATCAGGGTTTGTTTCCGCATTGCCGGATTGGCCTTCTTTACCTGTCGGAGGAGCAAGTACAACTTTGAGCACTCTTACTTTATTCAAAGTCTCTTCCTTCTGAGACACAACAAACCCTTGCCCCTCCGGAATGAGCCGAATGCCGATAAGAGAGGTTAATTCAAGAGCATCCCGCAGCGAAACCCCAGTCAGATCAGGGATAGCCAGCTTTTCACGCTGCTCCGTTATTAAATATATTCGCTGTGTCGGGTGTACGGCTGAACCGGGAGCAGGTATTTGCTGCAGCACGGTTTTACCATTTCCGATCAAATCAAATGTCATGGCCTTCGCTGTTAATTCTGCTTTCGCTTGTTGAACTTTAAACTCTGTTAAATCTGGAACCGTTATTGTCGCTTCCTTCTTCGAGTTTGCAGAACCAGCCGGATAGTTAGGCGCTACTCCCATTTTACGCAAGCTTTTGAGAACGATTTGTTTAAAAGCTGGAGCAGCGATCTTTCCCCCAGAAGCAAAAGTAGTATTTGGCTCATCTACGACGACATAAACGACAATTTTCGGATTATCAACCGGCGCATAGCCAATAAATGAAACAACATATTTGGAATCAGAATAGCCGCTTTTTCCATTTACCGTAGTAACCTTTTGAGCGGTTCCTGTTTTACCTGCTACTCGGTAACCCTCGATATAAGCGTTTTTACCGGACCCCTTATCCTGATCCGATACAACCTGCTCCAAATACTCACCGACTTTTTTAGAGGTTTCCTCTGAGATCACTTGGCGAACCATCTTCGGTTCGAAAGTCGTCGTCGTTTTGGTCGACGGATCTGTCATGCTTTTTACGATTTGTGGTTGAAACAGCTTTCCGCCGTTAGCGACTGCCGCGACTGCTGCAACCTGTTGTATAGGCGTAACCGTAACTACCCCTTGTCCAAAGGTAGCATTCGCAATCTCACTCGGGTATTTAAAGTTAATCGTACCGCTTAGCTCATTCCCAAGCTTAATGCCTGTTTTTTGCCCAAATCCAAAATTCGTGTAATATTCTCTCAGCTTCTGTTCCCCTAATCTCTCATAACCAAGCTTGACGAAGGCAACGTTACTTGAATATTTCAAGCCATCCAAAAATGAAATGGTTCCCCATCCCTCTCGCTTAATATCACGGATTGGATTAGGTACACCTTTCAGTTTAATTTGACCTGATTTGTATAATTCATCTGGATTAAACAAACCTTCTTCAACCGCTGAAGCCAGCGTTACAATTTTGAAGGTTGAGCCGGGCTCATATAAAGATTTAATCGCATGATTGTAAGAGTTCGAGTTGTTTTTCCAATATTCATTCGGATTATATTGCGGCATGTTTGCCATCGCCAAAATTTCCATCGTATTTGGATCAGCAGCAATCGCTGTAGCGCTCTTAGGAGAATAGGTTTTCATAATTTCCTGCAGCGCTTCCTCTACATAATGCTGAATTTCGTTATCGATCGTCAGCTGTACATATTGACCGTCTTTGGCTGGCTTGTAGTCTACTTCACCCTCCGTGAGCTGAACGCGTTTTCCGTCCTTCTCATACTTGATATAGCCGTCCTCACCAGATAGCTGCTCATTGAATGAAGCTTCAACGCCAGTCATGGCGACACCCTCTTTATCCAAATAACCGACAAGCTGTGCAGCTAGAGAATTTTTAGGATAATACCGTTTTAAATTTTCTTGCAAATCGATGCCGACGCTATATACCTCCTTTTCTTTGGCTAAATCTTCACGGAACTGTTTAATTTTATCGGCATGTGCTTTGTCAATTTGCCAGCCTCCGCTACGCACCTCCCGATATACAAAGTAATTCCCGTCCTCTTTTTTAGCAGTTACATTTTTCCGGAGCTCTTCCTTAGAAGTGCCAAGGATGTCATGCAAACCATTTATAATTTCTTCTGTAAGTTCCTGATCGTTAATCAGCTTCGGATTTAACGTCACATTATAAGCGATCGTATCCATTGCCAGAACACTCCCGTTACGATCGGCGATCGTGCCACGCTTGGCCAGCAGCTTTTCTTCAGTGGACCATCTTTCCTTTGCAAGTCCATACCATTTGGCGCCTTCTACTACTTGCACAATATAAATTCGGCTTATTAAAACAAGAAAAAGGAGGGTCATTACCCCTCCAAACAATAGTGTCCGCAATCTAATTCGTTTTTTCATCATCGCTCACCCTATTCACTCATTGCTGATTTTATCGCGTCGTCACCTGTATTTACGGTAATTCCACTCTCAATAGAGCTAACCATTCCTTGGGTCTCTGCAAGCTTGCGTATACGTTCTGAATCACTGAGCATCTCTACTTGTTTCTTCAAGTCTTCCATCTCTACATTCATCGTCTGGTATTCGCTATTCAACTTTTTAATTTCGAGGCTCATGTCATAGATTTGCGCGTAGCGTAAAATAATGACACCAGCAACTACAACGCACATTAATACAGTAAACATATACAACAACTTCTCCTGAACCGGTAAGGATTTACGAGTTTTAACAAGCCGCTTCGTTTCCTTGATAACCGGTTGCTGATCCTGCTTTCGCTTAGGCTGCAGCGCTAAATTGCCATTCACATACGCCAATTCAAATCCCCCTCTTACAATTTTTCTGCAACTCTAAGCTTGGCCGACCTTGCACGCGGGTTGAGCTCTAGCTCTCTCTCTGAAGGTACGATCGGCTTACGATTGACTAATTTCACTTTCCCAGCATTGCCRCATACACATAACGGAAAATCGGGCGGGCATGTACATTTCTCCACAAACTTTGCAAACAATTGCTTGCATATACGATCTTCAAGCGAATGAAAAGTGATCACCGATGCTCTGCCGCCAGGGGCTAAACAGCGAATCGTTTGCTCCAAAGCTTCTTCTTCTGCTCCCAGCTCATCGTTTACTGCGATACGAAGCGCTTGGAAGGAGCGTTTGGCGGGATGTCCGCCTGTGCGCCTAGTTGCAGCAGGAATCGATATTTTTATCAATTCAGCTAATTCACCAGTCTTCTCAATGGGCGCCTTTTCTCGTGCCTTCACAATATTTCTAGCGATGGACCGAGCAAACTTCTCTTCACCGTAACGATCCAAAATGCGGGATATATCACGCT
>NZ_JBFTSN010000483.1:0-4399 GCF_056400045.1 Paenibacillus sp. 01L418 | reverse complement strand
CTGCCGAAGCGGCTATTCGGTTTCATCGCTTGATTCCTCTTTTTATGAATATATTTGCTGAAAAGGAACATCCTCTCCTTATTTTTCTAGACGATCTACAATGGGCAGACCCAGCTACGTTGGATGTCCTTCGTTCGCTTGCCCATGCTCCCAATCGATTAAACTTACTAGTAATAGGAACGTTAAGAGTAGAAACGGCTTCTGGCTGCTCGGACAACGGAGCAAATCAAGGTGAAGCAGCCGTATGGATGGAGAACACACTTAACTTGCAGCATGCAAGCTCATCCATACCCGTACAGCATATCGCCCTCGAATCGCTGACCTATTTGGATGTAAGGCAAGTTCTTTCGCATGTTCTTAACGAAAATTCGGCTCGTGTACGAATACTTGCAGAGGTGCTATTTCATCGAACAGGCGGTAATCCACTATTCGTACATCGTCTTCTAGACAGCCTGTATCGTGAGAATAAGTTTTATTATGATGAGGAAGCTGGGATTTGGAATTGGGATGCTGCGGCAGTTACACAGATACCGGAACATCCTGACATTCTTTATTTAATCGGGACCCGTATTCGTATGCTTTCAGCGGATATGGTTGAGCTGCTTGCCATAGGTGCAGCGATTGGTCATCGTTTTCATTCCACTACGATCGCTTTAGTAAGCGGCCGCTCTCCGCTTCATACACTTCAGCTTTTACATTTAGTAGAGGAAGAGGGTTTATTAAGTAGAGAAATTGAAATGGATGATGCAGCAGCGGATGAAGGTTATTATACATTTATGCATGACCGTGTGCAGCAGGCAGCTTATATGACTATTGCCGAAGCGGAAAAAGCGAGCTTGCATCTGACCATCGGCCGTGTGTTACGCGACCATTCATTAGAAGAGCGTGAACACTCCATTTATGATATGGTGTATCACTTGAATATGGGCAGCGATAAGCTGGTAAATGAAGCAGAAAAGATGGAGCTAGCTGAATATAACTATCAGGCAGGTTTGAAATCGAAGGCAGCAACAGCATTTGCGGCTGCTCTGAACTTTTTTGAAAAAGGCTTGCAGCATGCGGGGGATGATTGGAGGAGTACGAGCTCACTAGCCTATCGTCTGATGCTGGAGCTGCCTGAATGTGAATTTATGTGCCGTCGCATAGACAAGGCAGAAGCTCTGCTCGAACAATTGATGTCCTGTACTACGGACTTGGTGGAGCGCTCTCAGATTTACCTGAAACGCATAGCCATGTATTCGTACTTGAAGAATGACGAGCTTGCTGTCCATATTGGAAAGCAGGCGCTGGCGGAATTTGGCTGGATTTTTTCCAGTAAGCCCTCTAAAGCTGTCATCGTAAAGGAATTGATCATGACGCAAAGTGCATTATTTAGTATGCGGCATGAGATTATGAATTTACCGATTAATCGTAATCCTGAGTATAAAGCCTTGTCGGACTTGGTCATGGCGATATCATCTTCTGTATTTACATTAAGCCTTGAACTGTCTGCTGTACTTTTCTCGAGGTTCATTCGCTATGCTCTAAAGCATGGAAGCAACGAAGCGTTCGCGTTTATGCTTGCTGGCTATGGCATGATTATTTTTAAAATTTCTTTCTATCATACGGGACCCCAATATATAGATTTGGCATTTAAGCTATCAGCCTCCTTTGAAAGCTCGGATTTGCGAAGCAGACTGCACTATATTAAGGGGCTTGTTGGGCTGCAGCAGAATCCTGAAGCAAGCGTCAAGCATTTTGAGCAATCGATTTACTATGGGATGGAATCGATTAATCTGTCCTATGTAAGTATCGCTATGCTAACCTCTACGACCACTCATACCGGTGATTTGCATACACTTACTGCACGGATTTCGAATTATGAAGAAATTTCACAGCAGCTCTTGGATGAAGTCACAGTTAATATCTTTCGCATTGCGAGGTGGTATGTGGCACAAATGCAGGATGGAGCGAGTGAATACGATGAAGTCGTAGTGCCGGTGCTGAAGGATCGATTCGAGGAGAAGCTGAATAATGAGGTTTATTATACTTGTACCAGTCAGATAGAAATTGCTTATTTGTTCGGACGCTATCAAGATGCCCTGGAATGGGTAGAGAAGGGCAAATTCAACACGTATCGTCAAACCCGGATGCAAGTGCGCAAACAGCATATTTACCATTCCCTGACGCTTGCTGCCATGTATGCGGAGGCAGCGGTGGATGCGCAAAAGGGCATTCGCGCAAAGCTTAACAAGCAATTGCGCAGCATGAGGCAATGGACGGGATATTACGGGAATGAATCTTCAGCATATTTGCTCATAACAGCTGAGCTCCACCGTATTGATGGTGACCGAGTGAATGCAGCCAAAGGATTTGAGGGAGCGACCCGAGAAGCTCGAAGAGAAGGAAATGGGCTAATGGAGGCTATTTCTTGTGAGCGTGCTTCAATCTTCTATAGGGAAGCTGGGAGTATTACCGGAGCGGATGTTCTGATTGCAGATGCCTGCGCTGCTTATTCAAGATGGGGGGCAACTGCTAAAGCAAAAAGACTGATGGAGTCAAATTCCAAGCTGAAATTAGCTATGGCGGAACTACAAACAGAAAGCGTGGCTGCCACTGAGGAAATTGGACAAGTAAGCACTATCCGTGAAACCACACCAATGTTCGTTGATGAAAAGGCGTTTATACGGCAAATTACAGATTGGTCAAGAAAGGCAGATGACTCTAATGTAATGAGTCAATTCCTGGAGTCGGCACTTCGGTATTCCGGTGCGGAAAAGGGATATGTGCTGGAGAGCCATGAAGAGGTTTTCACCATTGCAGATCAGGCTGGCACTAGGAATGAGAGTGATGGAGAGGTTTCGTACGCGGAGGCTATTGTCCGTTATGTGGTTAAGACAGGTGATTCGGTTGTGCTTGCAAATGCTTCACGCAGCTCATACGCAGCTGATCCCTATATCACTCGCAGTAAGTCTCAGTCTGTTCTTTGTATGCCGGTTTCCTTTCCAGGAACATCATCGCAATCTGTCCTTTATTTGGAGAATAATCTGATCTCCGATGTATTTACGAAGGAGAGGCTCGAAGTGCTGGATCTTATGATTGCACGGATGGTTTATTTGAAATCGTCAGAGGAATTCCTAATTCAAAGCAGTGCGTCTGCGTCTAGTAGCGATTCGGAGTACAGTCCTCTAGATATCGCTGCCAATGCTGCACAGCCGCAGCCGTTAGTTGAACTGCTGACAAACCGTGAAGCAGAGATTTTGTATGCTTTAACCGATGGATTGTCGAATAAGGAAATCGCCTATCGTTTTGGATTAAAGGAAAGCACCGTGAAAAGTTATGTATTCCATCTATACGGAAAACTAGGCGTGAAACGGCGCAGTCAGGCCATTGCGCGTGCAAAAGAATTAGAGCTGGTTACTTAGTTGTATGGGATAGGCATTTATATGTGGGAGAATACAATAATTACTCATAAGATTGGAGAGGTGAGAATGAGAGGCGGATACAGTATCCTTAGGGAAATTCATAGAAAAGATTTTATGCCTAATGGGAAGGACTATGGCCTATTAGACTATGAATTCGATAATATGATCCGTTTTCTTGAGAAACAAGGGTACCTAGAAAGAGTATTGAGAGTGGGCGACGCCTATTCGCTAAAACCAGCAAAATTAACGTTAAAGGGACTCCAGCTTCTGAAGGATAAATCTGATTATGAAGAAACCTATCCCGCAAGGAATGGTTTGATTGAATGGGTTAGATCAGAGAAAGAACATTATTYTAATTACTAGGCTCCACCAATCACACAGAAGAGAATGTCCCAAAGATAACATGATTTGCTTAAGAAATCATGTGAATATTGAAAAAATGGCGTTACAGAGATTTATTTCTGTGACGCCTTTTTTTTATTTATTAGACATACCACGGACAATATTAGGCCCTAACCAGCTCTTTGGCATACTGCTTGCCTGCCGAAAGAAGAGTGCCGCTCAGTTCTGGATCGTGAACAGACCGTGCAAGAACAAGAGTGCCGACCATTGTACTGATCAGTGCGCTGCCCTTGGTTGTGTCAATTCCCGCTAGATTCGAGATGAAAGTAATCATCCGCTCCAGTTCGTGGGTAAATACCTGCCGGACCTCTTCGGAAGAACGGGGAATTTCGCCAGAAAGAGCAGGAAGAATGCAGCCCATCTCTGTTTTGTCGCGGTGATACGGACTTAAATAATAATCGATAACACTATTGATTTTGGGATTCTGCTTCTCCTGATCAGCAGCATTCTGCAAAATGGCTATGGTATCGCTGATAGCATACCGGCAGGCTTCGGCGACCAGCTGTTCTTTGTTGTCAAAGTGTGAATAAAACCCTCCATGCGTAAGTCCTGCCCCCTTCATAATGAACGGAACACTTACATCGAGTATACCC